>NZ_JBFUMO010000057.1:0-18905 GCF_054049355.1 Roseateles sp. P5_E11
TGATGGCGCCCCCGCAGGCCCGGGGGAGAGGGCGTCCGGCCGTCCCGCTTTCCTGGGACGGGTCGGCGTGAGGGGCAAGGCAGACTCCCGCCGATGAACATCCGCCCCTTGCTCGCTCTTCCCGTTGTCGCGCTGCTGCTCGTCGGCTGCGGCAAATCGTCTACCACGCTGGGCGATGGAGGCTCGGTCATCAGCGGCTCGGCCGGCCCGGCCGGCGCCCACAAGGCCAGCCGCGAGCTCGTCAAATGTGATGCACCCGTTGCGACGCTGGCCCTGGTCGAGAACCCCAACGGCTATGCCTACTCCAGCAGCTACCAGCTGCCGTCCAGCCCCGTGCCCCTGGTGCGCCTGCTGGCCCAGCAGAGCGGCTGCTTCCGGGTTGTCGACCGCGCCGCCGGCCTCAAGGCGACCGTGCGCGAGCAGGAACTCAAGGAAGCCGGCATCCTGCGCCAGCAGGGCAACACGGTGAGCAAGGGCAAGGGCTATGAGGCCCAGTACAGCCTGACACCCAGCCTCACCTTCAGCGAGCAGGACGCGGGCCGCCAGATCGGCGGCATCCTGCAGGCCATTCCCTATCTGAACAAACTCGTCGGCGCGGCCGAGCAGGTCAAGCTCAAGCAGGCCCAGGCAGCCCTGCTGCTGACCGATAACGAGACCACCGAGCAGGTCGCTGCGTCCACCGGTTCGGTCGAGGTGGCCGACCTGGGCGTCGGCGGCGCCGTGCTGGGCAAGCTCGGTGGCGCGGCCGGCGCGGGCTGGAGCAATTCCAACGAAGGCAAGGTCATTGCCGCGGCCTTCCTGGACGCCCACAACCAGCTCGTCGCCCAGGTGCGCGAGCTGCAGGCCAAGGAGCTGCCGCCCGAGGTGGCGCGGCGCAAGAAGACCTGATTCTTCATGGGCTTGGCCGGCGCTATGCTGGCCGCATGCCCCCGGCCAAGCCCTTCAAGATCCCCGAGTCCGTCCTCGTCGTCATCCACACGCCGGACCTGCAGGTCCTGCTCATCGAGCGCGCTGACCATCCCGGCTACTGGCAGAGCGTCACGGGCTCCAAGGACACTCCCGACGAGGCGCCCGCAGAGACCGCACGCCGAGAGGTGCTGGAGGAAACGGGCTTCGACATCGCCGCATTGGGCGGTGAGCTGCGCGACTGGCATCTCGCCAATGTTTACGAGATTTACCCTCACTGGCGCCATCGCTACGCCCCGGGCGTCACGCGCAATACCGAACACGTCTTCGGCCTACAACTGCCTGAGGCGTTGACGCCGGTACTGGCTCCGCGCGAGCATCTATCGTGGCTCTGGCTGCCCTGGCATGAGGCGGCCGACCGCTGCTTCTCACCATCCAACGCCGAAGCCGTGCTGCAACTGCCCCGCTTCAGCGCCGCAATCTTATGAAGCCCCCACGCTCACTCCGTTCGCTGCCCCCCGAGGGGGCGCTCAGCGGCTTCGGGCGGCCGCACGCCGCTGAGATGCCATGAGATCCGTCGCCCGCCCCACCCCTCACCCGCCCGGCGAAGTGCTGCGCGTGGCCACCTACAACATCCACAAGGGCGTGCGCGGCCTCGGGCCGGCAAAGCGCCTGGAGATCCACAACCTGCAGATGGGTGTGGAGGCCATGGACGCCGACCTCGTCTGCCTGCAGGAGGTGCGTCTGTTCCATCACCGCGAAGCCGCTTACTTCGACCGCACCTGGTTCGGTTGGCCCGAGAAGGGCCAGGCCGAGTTCCTCGCCCCCGAAGGCTATGAGGTGGCCTACCGTACCAATGCAACGACCAAGTTCGGCGAGCATGGCAACGCGCTGCTGTCGCGCTGGCCCATGGGCGACATCGGCCACCACGACGTGTCGGACCACTCCCTGGAGCAACGCGGCCTGCTGCATGTGCCGGTGCACTGGCATGGCACGGTCGTGCACGTCGTCGTCGCGCATTTCGGGTTGATTCATTCCAGCCGCATGCGCCAGGTCGACCGCCTCGCCAGCTTTGTGCGCGACAACGTACCCGAGGGCGCGCCGTTCCTTGTTGCCGGCGACTACAACGACTGGGGTGAGCGTCTGGACACGCCCATGCGTGCCCACGGCCTGCGTCGCGCGACGGCACCGCACGGGCGGACTCGGG
Source organism: Roseateles sp. P5_E11 (assembly GCF_054049355.1). Taxonomy (NCBI): domain Bacteria; kingdom Pseudomonadati; phylum Pseudomonadota; class Betaproteobacteria; order Burkholderiales; family Sphaerotilaceae; genus Roseateles; species Roseateles sp. P5_E11. Next base: position 2,114 of record NZ_JBFUMO010000057.1, read on the forward strand.
CCCCCACCTTTCCATCGCGCCTGCCCGTGTTCGCGCTGGACCGCGTCTACATGCGTGGCCTGCGCTGCACCGGCGTTCAGGTGCCGCGCGGCCCGAGCTGGTCGCGCATGTCAGACCACCTGCCGCTGATCGTGGAGCTGGCCCTCGAATGAGGCGCCTGGGGTCGAGGCGGCGCCGACGCCACCAGGCCGCCGACCCCGGCTTCGTCGGTGGCAACGAGGTCGAACTGCTGCGCGGCGGCGATCAGCTTTTCCCGCGCATGCATGCAGCCATCCACGGCGCGAGCCGCGAGGTCTGGCTGGCGACCTATATCTTTCATCACGACGCCACCTCGCTGGCCCTGGCCGATGCCTTGATTGCGGCGGATCAGCGTGGCGTGCGCGTGCGCCTCGTCGTCGATGGCTTCGGCAGCAACGCCAGCATCAGGACGCTGCGCGAGCGCTTTGCCGGCAGCGGCGTGGCCCTGGCGGTGTTCCGGCCCATGGATCGCTGGTGGCGCTGGTTCCAGCCGGGCCAGTTGCGCCGCCTGCACCAGAAGCTTTGCGTTGTCGATGGCGAGCAGGCCTTCGTCGGCGGCATCAACGTCATCGATGATCGCCTGGACATGCACCATGGCGTCACCRAGCTGCCGCGGCTGGACTTCGCCGTGCAGGTGAGTGGCGGCCTCGTTGACCTGGTCGCGCAGAGCGTGCGTTCGATCTGGTCACGCGCCTGGCTGGGCCGGGAGTTCGACGATGCGCTTATCGACTACGTGCCGTTGCGGCGCCGTTTCGGCCTCTGGGTGACTCAGCTCTGGCGTGGGCCGCAGCGGCTGGGCGAGCCGGTGTCGCATCTGCAACCGGTCCGCGCCGCCTTCGTGCTGCGCGACAACCTGCGCCGGCGCCGCACCATCGAGCATGCCTATGCCGATGCCATCACCGACGCCCGCGAGAGCGTCGACGTGGTCTGCCCTTATTTCTATCCCGGTCAACGCATTCGCCATGCCCTGCGCCGCGCCGCTGACCGCGGCGTGCGCGTGCGCCTGCTCCTGCAAGGCAAGCTGGATTACCGGATCGCGGGCTGGGCTGCCGAAGCGCTGTATGCGGACCTGCTCGGCCATGGCGTCGAGATCTACGAGTACACGCCAGCCTTCCTGCATGCCAAGGTCGCCGTCGTCGACGGCCAGTGGGCCACGGTCGGCAGCTCCAACATCGACCCGCTGTCACTGCTGGTCAACCTGGAGGCCAACGTCGTCGTGCAGGACGCCGGCTTCGCGGTTCAACTCGCCAGCGAGATCGAGGCCGCCATCGCGGTCTCGCAGCGCGTCGGCGAGCGTGCCGGTACCGGCCTGCGCGCCTTGCTGCACAAGGCCGTCGTCGTGTGGTTTGCCTACGTGTTCCTGCGCGTCGCAGGCGCGGCGGGGCGCTACTGAGCGAAACCCGGCGCGTGCTCGGCCCTGAGCGCTCCGGCCTGCACCAATGCGGCCGCGCGCTCGATGTCCGGCGCAAGGTAGTGATCGGCCGGGCTGCTGGCGCAGTCGGCGCGCAGCCGCGTGTGCAGGGCCTCCACCGGCGCCGAACTCTGCAGCGGACGCAGGAAGTCGATGCCCTGGGCCGCGGCCAGCAGTTCGATGGCAACGATGTGGGCGGTGTTGTCGATCATGGCGTGCAGGCGGCGCGCGGCGAAGGTGGCCATCGACACGTGATCCTCCTGGTTGGCACTGGTCGGCAGGCTGTCCACACTGGCCGGGTGGGCCAGGCTCTTGTTCTCGCTGGCCAGGGCTGCGGCCGTCACGTGGGCAATCATGAAGCCGCTGTGCAGGCCGGCGTCGGCCGTCAGGAAGGGCGGCAGGCGCGAGATGGCCGGGTCGATCAGCATGGCGATGCGGCGCTCGGCAATCGCGCCCACCTCGGCGATGGCCAGGGCCAGGTTGTCGGCCGCGAAGGCCACCGGCTCGGCGTGGAAGTTGCCGCCCGAGATCATCACGTCGTCGAACACCAGCGGGTTGTCGGTGACGGCATTGGCCTCGCGCACCAGCACGCCGGCGGTGTGGCGGGCCTGGTCCAGGCAGGCGCCCATGACCTGAGGCTGGCAGCGCAGGCAATACGGGTCCTGCACGCGCTCGTCGCCCTCGCGGTGCGACTGGCGGATGGCGCTGCCGGCGAGCAGCTCGCGGTAGACGCCGGCGACCTCGATCTGGCCCGGCTGGCCGCGCACCTCGTGGATGCGGGCGTCGAAGGGGCCGTCACTGCCGCGTGCCGCGTCCAGCGTCATCGCGCCGCTGGCCAGGGCCGTGGCGAACAGGCCCTCGAAGCGCAGCAGCGCGTGCAGGGCCAGGGCCGTGCTGGCCTGCGTGCCGTTGATGAGGGCCAGGCCCTCCTTGGCGGCCAACGTCAGTGGTCGCAGCTCCAGGCGGGCCAGTTCGTCGCGCGCCGGAATGCGTTTGCCGGCCACCAGCGCCTCGCCTTCTCCCATCAGCGCGAGTGTGAGGTGAGCCAGTGGCGCCAGGTCTCCACTGGCGCCCACCGATCCCTGGCAGGGCACATAGGGGACGAAGCCGGCGCTGAGCGCATCCAGCAGGGCTTGCACGACCTCGCGGCGTACGCCGGAGAAGCCCCGCGCCAGGCTGCCCGCCTTGGTGGCCAGCATCAGGCGCACGACCTCGGGCGACATCGGCGCGCCGACGCCCACCGCGTGGCTGCGGATCAGGTTGAGCTGCAGTGCCGCGAGCTGGTCCTTGGCAATGCGCGTGCTCGCCAGCTTGCCGAATCCTGTGTTGACGCCATAGACGGGCGCATCGCCCGCGGCGGCGGCAGCGACCAGGGCGGCGCTCTTGTCGACGGCACGCCAGTCGTCGAGCTGCAGCGCAGCGCGGCCGGCGGCGATGTCGGCGAGTTGATCGAGCGTCAGTTGTCCGGGGATGAGTTTCATAGAAGACTTCACAGGGAAGGCAGGTTCAGTTCGTTCTTCTTCGCGCAGTCGACGGCGGTGTCGTAGCCCGCGTCGGCGTGGCGCATGACGCCGGTGGCCGGGTCGTTCCACAGCACGCGCGAAATGCGCTTCGCGGCCGCGTCGGTGCCATCGCAGACGATGACGACGCCGGAATGCTGCGAGTAGCCCATGCCCACGCCGCCACCGTGGTGCAGCGACACCCAGGTGGCGCCGCCAGCCGTGTTCAGCAGTGCGTTCAGCAACGGCCAGTCGGATACGGCGTCCGAGCCGTCCTTCATGCCTTCGGTCTCGCGGTTGGGGCTGGCGACGGAGCCGCTGTCCAGGTGGTCGCGGCCGATGACGATGGGCGCCTTCAGCTCGCCGCTCTTGACCATCTCGTTGAAGGCCAGGCCCGCGAGGTGGCGCTCGCCCAGCCCCAACCAGCAGATGCGCGCGGGCAGACCCTGGAAGGCGATGCGCTCGGCGGCCATGTCCAGCCAGCGGTGCAGGGCTTCATGCCGGGGGAATAACTCCTTCAGCTTGGCGTCGGTCTTGCGGATGTCCTCGGGGTCGCCCGACAGCGCCACCCAGCGGAACGGGCCCTTGCCCTCGCAGAACAGCGGCCGCACATAGGCGGGCACGAAGCCGGGGAAGTCGAAGGCGTTGGCCACGCCCTGGTCCAGCGCGACCTGGCGGATGTTGTTGCCGTAGTCCACCGTCGGGATGCCCAGTTGCTGGAAGGCCAGCATGCCCTTCACATGGTCGGCGCAGCTCTTGGCGGCGGCCGCCTTCAGCTCGGCGTGCTGGGCCGGGTCGGCTGCTGCGGCCTTCCACTGCTCCACGCTCCAGCCGGCCGGCAGATAGCCGTGGATGAGGTCGTGCGCCGAGGTCTGGTCGGTGACGAGATCGGGCCTGATGGCCGTGCCCTGCTTGCAGCGCTCGGCAAGCTGCGGGATCAGCCGCGCCGCATTGCCCAGCAGCGCGATGGACTTGGCCTCGCCGGCGGCCGTGTACTTGGCGATGCGGTCCAGCGCGTCGTCCAGATCGAAGGCCTGCTCGTCGACATAACGGGTCTTCAGACGGAAGTCGATGCGCGACTGCTGGCATTCGATGTTCAGCGAGCAAAAGCCCGCGAAGGTGGCGGCCAGCGGCTGGGCGCCGCCCATGCCGCCCAGGCCCGCGGTCAGCACCCAGCGGCCCTTGGCCACGCCGCCGTAATGCTGGCGGGCGGCCTCGGCGAAGGTCTCGTAGGTGCCCTGCACGATGCCCTGGCTGCCGATGTAGATCCAGCTGCCAGCCGTCATCTGGCCGTACATCATCAGGCCCTTGCGATCCAGCTCGTGGAAGTGCTCCCACGTGGCCCAGGCCGGTACGAGGTTGGAGTTGGCCAGCAGCACCCGCGGCGCGTCCGGGTGGGTGCGGAACACGCCGACCGGCTTGCCGGACTGGATCAGCAGCGTCTCGTCGTCGTTGAGTTCGCGCAGCGACTTGCAGATCGCGTCGAACGCCTCCCAGTTGCGCGCCGCCTTGCCGATGCCGCCGTAGACCACCAGCGCGTCCGGGTTCTCGGCCACGGCGGGGTCGAGGTTGTTTTGCAGCATGCGGTAGGCAGCCTCGGTCAGCCAGCTCTTGCAGCTGAGCTGGGTGCCGGTGGGCGCTTTGACAGGGCGGGGCAGGGCTGACATCGGGTACTCCTGAAAGTGCCGCGAACTCTAGTTGTCTATACAAGTCAAGTCAACTAGGATGGCGCCCATGCCCAGAAGCCCGGCCAGCCCCGAACCCCAGTACCTCAAGGTCAAGAACCATCTGCGCGAAGGCATCGCCAGCAGCCACTGGGTGGCCGGCGATCTGCTGCCCAGCGAAGGCGCTCTTGTCGCCCAGTTCGAAGTCAGCCGCATGACGGTGAACCGGGCGTTGCGCGAGCTAGTGCAGGAAGGGCTGATCGAGCGCGTCCAGGGCGTGGGCAGCTTCGTCGCCCAGCTGCATCGCATCTCGTCGACGCTGAATGTGCGTGACGTGCATGAGGAGATCCTCGAGCGCGGCGGCATGCACGAAGCGCGCGTGCATGCGCTGTTGAAGGGCAAGGCGACGCCGCAGCAGGCGGCCGAGCTCGGCCTCAAGCGTGGTGCGCCCGTCTTCCTCAGCCTCATCGTGCACCTGGAGAACGGCGTGGCCATCCAGTGCGAGGAGCGTGCCGTCAACCCGGCCAGTGCGCCCGACTATCTTTCACAGGATTTCACGCGCATCACGCCGACGCATTACCTGCTGGAGGTGGCGCCGCTGTCCGAAGCGCGCTACATGATCGAGGCGGCCCTGCCCGGCGAGGTTGAAGCCAAGCTGCTCGGCATCAACCGCCGCGCCCCCTGCCTGGTCGTCAAACGCATCACTTACAGCCGCGGTGTTGCCGTAACCAGCGTGAAACTGACCCACCCCGGAGCACGTTACCAATTGCAAGGGAGCTTCGCGGCATGAGCTGCGCCGCACAGAGCTGCGGAAAATGCTCCACTCCCGTGAAGCGGGCTTGAGCGCAAGGAAAAGAACATGAGTTGGAGCAGGGTCAGCGCGGCCGACGTGCAGCCGCAGGCCTGGAAAAACACGGGCGGCACCACGCGCGAGCTGCTCGCCTGGCCGCACGCCCATGACTGGGCAGTCCGCGTCAGCGTCGCGCGTGTCGAGCGTGACGGGCCGTTCTCGGCCTTCCCCGGCGTGCACCGCTGGCTGGCCGTCATCGGCGGCGCGGGCCTGCGCCTGTTCGACTGGCCGCAGAGCATCGGCGACGAGCCGCTGCGTTTCGACGGTGGCCTCGCCCCCGAGGCCGAGCTCATCAAGGGTGAGACCGATGTCTTCAACGTGATGGAGAGGCGCGGCAACCTGGAGGTCGAATCGGCCCACCATGTGCTGTTGCCCAAGACGCCTTGGGTGGGCCTGTTCACCGTCAATGGCGGCCTGCTCGAGCATGGCCACCGCGCGATGCCGATGGCGCCGTTGACGCTGGCCTGGTGTGAGGACCCGGTGGCGCAGAGCTGCGTTTTCACGGGCGAGGGCAATGCCTGGTGGTTGACCTGGGGCCCCGATACATGAAGCTATGGCGCGGCGGGGTTCTTGCGACGCTGGCCGGCGAGCGCGGCTGGAGCCTGATCGACGACGGCGCCCTGTTGGTCGAGGACGGCCTGCTTCGCTGGGTCGGCCCGAGCGCCGAGGCTCCTGCGGCCGAGCAGACCATCGAACTGCATGGTGCCCTTGTCACGCCGGGGCTGGTGGACTGCCACACCCATCTCGTCTACGGCGGCAGCCGCGCCAACGAGTTCGAGCAGCGGCTGCATGGCGCGAGCTATGCCGACATCGCCAAGGCTGGTGGCGGCATCCGCTCCACGGTCGCGGCGACACGTGCGGCGAGCGAGGCCGAGCTGTTGGCCGCCGCCCGCAAGCGCGCCCAGGCCCTCATCCGCGAGGGCGTCACGACGTTGGAGGTCAAGTCCGGCTACGGACTGGACGCCGCCACCGAGGCGCGCATGCTGCGCGTCGCGCGCCAGCTCCAAGGCCTGGGCATCGACGTGCGCACGACCTATCTCGCCGCCCATGCCCTGCCGCCCGAGTTCGCAGATGCCGACGACTACATCGCCGCTGCCTGCCTGTGGCTGCCCGACCTGTATGAGGCCGGCCTCGTCGATGCGGTCGACGCCTTCTGCGAGCACATTGCCTTCAACCCGGCCCAGGTCGCGCGCGTGTTCGACGCAGCGCAGCGGCTGAACCTGCCGGTCAAGCTGCACGCCGAGCAGCTCAGTGACCAGGGCGGCACCCAGCTCGCGGCCCGTTACCGAGCGCTGAGCTGCGACCACCTTGAGTTCCTCAGCCCGGCCGGTGTTCGGGCCATGGCCGAGGCGGGCACCGTCGCGGTGCTGCTGCCCGGCGCCTTCTATGCGTTGCGCGAAACCCAGTTGCCGCCGATTGCCGCGCTGCGCGAGGCCGGCGTGCCCATTGCCATCGCCACCGACCACAACCCCGGCAGCTCGCCGACGCTGTCGCCGCTGCTGATGTTGAACATGGCCTGCGTGCTGTTCCGCCTGACACCCGAGGAGGCGCTGCGCGGCCTGACCGTCAACGGCGCCCGTGCCTTGGGCCTGACCGACCGTGGTCAGCTCGTGGCTGGCCAGCGCGCCGACTTCTGTGTCTGGGATAGCGCGCACCCCCGCGAGCTGGCAGCATGCTTTGGGCATAACCCGCTGAAAGAACGGGTCTTCCAAGGAAATCAGGGAGGGTCATGAGCGTCTATCGCCTGCAGCAGGGCCGCGCGCCGCTGTTGATCAGCCTGCCGCATGTCGGCACGGAGATTCCGCCCGAGCTGGCCAAGCGCCTGGTGCCGCGCGCCCTGGCCAGCGAGGACAGCGACTGGCACCTGGAGCGCCTTTACGGCCCGCTGGCATCAGCGCTGGGCGCCAGCCTCATCGTGCCGCGCTACAGCCGCTACGTCATCGACCTGAACCGGCCACCCGACGATCAGCCTCTCTATCCCGGCGCTTCGGGAGGCACCGGCCTGGTGCCGACCCGTTTCTTCACCGACGACCCTCTTTACGTCGACGGCACCGAGCCGGACGCCATCGAGATCGCCGCGCGCCGCGAGGCTTATTGGCAGCCGTATCACGAGGCGCTGGCGGCCGAGCTGACACGCCTGCGCGCCGAACACGGCCATGCATTGCTCTTTGACGGCCACAGCATCCGCTCCGAGCTGCCCTGGCTGTTCGACGGCGAGTTGCCGGCCCTCAACCTCGGTACGGCCGATGGCGCTTCCTGCGCGCCGGCCATCACCGACCGCCTGGCCGCGCTGCTGGCCAGCCAGCGGCAATTCAGCCAGGTCGTCAACGGCCGCTTCAAGGGCGGCTACATCACTCGCCACTATGGCCGCCCGGGCGACGGGGTGCACGCGGTTCAGCTGGAGATGTGCCAGCGTTGCTACATGAACGAGGCAGCGCAGCCCTCGGGTGCCTACGACAACGCCCTGGCGACTGACGTGGCGCCGTTGATCGAAAAGATGTTGAAAGAGATGCTCGCATGGCAGCCTTGAAGCGACTGCACGCCAGCCTGGCCTGGGTGGATGGCCGTTGGCAGCGCGACGTGCTGCTCAGCGTCGACGCGAATGGCCATTGGTCGGAGATTACGGTCAACCTGTCGGCACCGCCAGACGCGGAGAAGCTCGGCGGCCCGGTCATCCCCAGCCTCGTCAATGCCCACAGCCACGCCTTCCAGCGTGCTTTCGTCGGGCTGGCCGAGYGCCGCGACGCCGGGCAGGACGACTTCTGGAGTTGGCGCGACCGCATGTATGCCCTGGCCCTGCGCATCTCGCCCGAGCAGCTGCGCGCGGTCGCCAGCCAGCTCTATGCCGAAATGCTTCGCGGTGGCTACACCCAGGTCTGCGAGTTCCATTACCTGCACCACCCCGCGCAAGGCCAGCACTTCGAAGACGAATTGGCGATGGCCTGGGCCTTGGCTGAGGCGGCCGAGGACGTCGGCATCGGCCTGACGCTGCTGCCGGTCGTCTACACGCGCAGCGGCTTCGGTGTGAATGCGTCGAACACGGACCTGAGACCCGACCAGCACCGCTTTGCCGCCGATGCCGACTGGGTCTGGCGCGCCAGCCAGCGCGTCTTGGCCGCCGGCCTGCCGCGCGTGAATGCCGGCGTGGCCTTGCATTCGCTGCGCGGCGCCTCGCCGCGCGACATCGCCCGCCTGCGGGATCTGGCCGGCGCGGCCGACCTGCCCATCCACATCCACGTGGCCGAGCAGACGGCCGAGGTGGCCGACTGCCTCGCTGCGACCGGCCGTCGCCCCATCCAGTGGTTGGCGGACGAGGGTCATCTGGATCCGCGCTGGCAGCTGGTCCATGCCACCCATGCTGAACCGGCCGAGATCGAGTCCGTCGCCCGCAGCGGCGCCGGCATCGTCATCTGCCCCGGCACCGAAGCCAACCTGGGTGACGGCCTGGCCGACCTGCCGCGCTGGCTGGCGGGTGGGGTGCCGCTGACGGTGGGCTCGGACAGCCAGGTCACGCGCGGCTGGGTGGAGGAGCTGCGCTGGCTGGAGTACGGCCAGCGCCTGACCTTGCGCCAGCGCAATGTCGCGTCGGCGCCGGACAGCCAGCCGTCCAGCGCGGCCAGGCTCTTCGACGCCGCCGTCCACGGTGGCGCCCGTGCTGCCGGCTTCGCGGCTTGGGGCCTGACGCCCGGTGCCCGCGCCGACGCCCTGGTGTTGAACCGCGAGGCCGATGCACTGCGCGGGCTGCCCGACGAAGCCTTGCTGGACGCCGTCGTCTTCGGCAGCAACGGTTCGCCCTGGCAGTCCGTGTGGGTGGCTGGGCGGGCCCGGCCCTGGCGCGCACCCACCCGGGTGGGGGATGCCTTCGAGGCCGCCATGCGTGAGCTGTGGTCGCCTGACGCCACCCCAGGGGCTTAAGCCCTTGGCGGCAGCCTGACAAAGGACTAGTCTCGCGCCACGACCTCTAATAAATCACGCCGCTGTGATCATTCCTGGGTCTGCGGGCCGCGGCTGCGAGGGACGACGGTGCCGCCCGTTGCGGCTTGCGTTCGTGATGAGGAGTGGCGATGAAGCTCAGCAATTTCACGATCAAGGCGCGGCTCTATGCGTTGGCGGGCGTCGCCATCGCGGCGATGCTGGTGATCGGCCTGCATGGGCTGTGGAGCCTGTCGCAGGCCAAGGCCAAGTTCGTTCACTACCTCGACAACGACGTCGAGTCTCTGACTCAACTGGCTCACATACGCGCCGGCGTCGGCAACCTGCGGCGCTACGAGAAGGACTTGCTCATCAACCTGGCCGACGCCAAGGCCGTCGAGCGCTACCGCAAGGAATGGGGCGAAACCTATGAGAAGGTTTCCACCAGTCTGAACAAGGTCGCCAAGCTGGACATCGCCCCCGACGTCAAGCAGATGCCGGCCGAACTCATCAAGCTGCTGCAGGACTACCGCAGCGGCTTCGCCGGCATCGCCGAGCGCGTGGCCAAGGGCGAATTCAGCGACACCGGGGCGGCCAACCAGGCGATGGAGCCGATCAAGGGCACGGTGCGGTCGATGGACAAGTCGCTCGCCGAGATGACCGAAAAGGTCGACAAGCATTCGGCTGAGGAGGTTGCGGTGCTGGACCAGCAGGAGAAGGCCATCCGCATGGACCTGACGCTGGTCATCATTGGCGGTGTGCTGGTCATCGGCACCTACACCTTCTTCAACATCCGCTCCATCCTGGATCCGCTGGCCCGCGCCATCCTCAGCGCCCAGCGCATTGCCGGTCGTGACCTGAGCCAGCCCGTGCGGGCCGAGGGCCGCGATGAGACGGCGGCGCTGATGCGCGGCGTGCAAGGCATGCAGGACTCGCTGGCCGAGGTTGTCACCGGCGTGCGCAGCAGCACCGACAGCATCGCCACCGCCTCACGCGAGGTGGCCATCGGCAGCCAGGATCTCAGCAACCGCACGGAGCAGGCCGCGTCCAACCTGCAGGAGACGGCCTCGGCAATGGAGGAGTTGACGGCCAGCGTCACGCACAACGCCGAATCCGCGCGCCAGGCCAACAAGCTGGCCACGGACGCCGCCGAGGTGGCGCGCCGCGGCGGCGCGGTGGTGGACGAGGTCGTGCAGACCATGGGCCGCATCAGTGCGTCGTCAACCAAGATCGGCGACATCATTTCCGTCATTGATGGCATCGCCTTCCAGACCAATATCCTGGCGCTGAACGCGGCCGTGGAAGCCGCGCGGGCGGGCGAGCAGGGCCGTGGCTTTGCCGTTGTTGCTGGCGAGGTGCGCACGCTGGCCCAGCGCTCGGCCGAGGCCGCCAAGGAGATCAAGGGCCTGATCCTCAGCAGCGGCGAGAGCGTGGACAGCGGCACCGCACTGGTGGCCCGCGCGGGCCAGACCATGCACGAGATCATTGACGCCATCGCGCGGGTCAGCTCCATCGTGTCAGAGATCAGCCTCGCCACCGGCGAGCAGAGCACCGGCATCGGCCAGATCGGCCAGGCCATCGCCAGCCTCGACCAGATGACGCAGCAAAACGCCGCGCTTGTCGAAGAATCCGCCGCGGCGGCCGCCAGCCTGCAGCAGCAGGCCGACGACTTATCTCAATCAGTGGCCGTGTTCAAGCTGAGCTGACGGCGCCTTCTTTTCCTTCCGGCTGCGCCTTTTTCTTTCGGCTGACGCGCTGAATGAAGTCGTCCACCACTTCGTAGAGCACCGGAATCACCAGCAGGCTCAGGAAGGTGCTGGTGATCAGCCCGCCGATGACGACGATGGCCATCGGCGCGCGAAAGCTTGGGTCGGTGCCGAAGCCCAGCGCGATGGGCATCATGCCTGCGCCCATGGCCAGCGTCGTCATGACGATGGGCCGGGCGCGCTTGTGGCAGGCATCCAGCAGCGCCTCCAGGCGCGTCAGCCCCTGCTCGCGCTGGGCGACGATGGCGTATTCCACCAGCAGGATGGAGTTCTTGGTCGCGATGCCCATCAGCATGATCATGCCGATCATGGCCGGCATCGACAGGTCGGTGCCGGTCACGAACAGCGCCAGGATGGCGCCCGGGATGGACAGCACCAGCGCACCCAGGATGGTCACCGGCTGCACCCAGGCATGGAAGAGCAGCACCAGCACGATGTAGATGCAGGCCACGCCCGTGCCCATCGCCAGCGCAAAGCCCTGGCCCAGTTCGGCAAAGGCCTCGGCGTCGCCGATCTCGGCCTTGCTCACGCCCGGCGGCAGGTTGGCGATGCTGGGCAGGGCCGCGGCAGCGGCCTGCACCTCGCTGAGCGGCATGCCGTTCAGTTCGATCTCGAAGTTGACATTGCGCAGGCGGTCGAAGCGGTCGATCTGGGCCGGGCCGCTGGTCAGCGTCAGCTCGGCGACCTGCTGCAGCGGCACGGGGCCATGCGTGCCCGGCACGGTCAGCTGGCCGAGCAGGGCCAGGTCGGCGCGGGCCGCGTCGGGCAGGCGCACGACGATGGGCACCTGGCGTTGGCTGAGGTTGAGCTTGGGCAGGAACTGGTCGTAGTCGCCGGCCGTGGCGATGCGCAGCGTGTCGGCAATCGCCGCGGTGGACACGCCCAGGTCGGCCGCGCGCGCCGCGTCGGGGCGCACGATGAGCTCGGGGCGCTGCAGGCTGGAGCTGCTCGTCACCTGGCCGATGCCGGGCAGGGCGCGCAGCTCCTTCTCGACCTTGGCCGCATGGGCCGCCAGCGCTTCGCCGTCCTCGCCGGCCAGCACGAGCTGGTATTTGTCGTTGGAGCCGCCGAAGGTCACCTTGATGCGGGCGCCGGCGATGTTCTCCAGCTTCTCGCGCAGTTCGCGCTCGATCTGTTGCTTGCTGATGCCGCGGCGCTCGTGGCGCGCCGTCAGGTTCAGCGTGAGGGTTGCCTTGCGGACCTCCGCCGCACCGCTCATCGCGAACGGGTCGCCCCCTGCGCTACCGCCGCCGACGGCCGTGTAGACCAGCCTGACCTGTTTGTGCGCGGCCGCGGCGGCGCGCGCCTGCTCGGCTATTGCCGCAGTCTGCTCATACGTGCTGCCCGGCGGCAGCTCGATGCTGATCTGCGTCTGGCTGAGGTCGTCCGGCGGGATGAAGGCGCCGGGGATGGCGCCCATGAACAGCGGCGTGCAGGCGGCCACGCCGAAGACCGCGGCGATGGCCAGGGTCTTGCCCTTGTGCGTGAAGGCCCAGCGTGCCCAGCCCAGATAGGTCGCCATCCAGAACGGTTCCTTGTGCTGCTTCTTGGGTGCCTTCAGGATGTAGGCGGCCATCATCGGCGTCAGCATGCGGGCGACGACGAGGGAGAAGAACACGGCGATGGAGGCCGTCCAGCCGAACTGCACGAAGAACTTGCCGACCACGCCGCTCATGAAGGCGGTGGGCAGGAAGACGGCGATCAGCGTGAAGGTGGTCGCGATGACGGCCAGGCCGATCTCGTCAGCCGCCTCGCGGGCGGCTTCCAGCGGCGTCTTGCCCATGGTCAGGTGGCGCATGATGTTCTCGATCTCGACGATGGCGTCGTCCACCAGCACGCCGATGACGAGGGATAGCGACAGCAGCGTCACGACGTTCAGCGTGAAGCCCATCCAGTACATGATGAGGAAGGCCGGAATCGCCGACAGCGGCAGGGCCACGGCGCTGACGAAGGTGGCACGCCAGTCGCGCAGGAACAGGAAGACCACCAGCACGGCCAGCGCTGCGCCTTCCAGCAGCAGCTTCATGCTGCCGTCGTAGTTCTCGATGACGGGGTCGACGAAGTTGAAGGCCTCGGTGACGGTGATGTCGGGGTGGGCGGCCTTGAGTTCTTCCAGCGCGGCGCGGATGCGCTCGGCCACGTCGACCTCACCGGCCCCCTTGGCGCGCACGATCTCGAAGCCGACGACGGACTTGCCGTTCAGGAAGGCGCCGGCGCGTTTCTCGCCCAGGGTGTCGGTCACGGCAGCGACCTGGTCCAGCCGCACGTGGCGGCCGTCCGGCAGCGGGATGCTCAGCGCGGCCAGCTCGGCGGCCGTCTGCACGGTCGCGATGGTGCGCAGCGACTGCTCGGAGCCGCCCAGCGTCGCACGGCCGCCGGGAGCCTCCTGCTGCACCTGCTTCAACTGGCGCGACACATCGGCGGCGCTGACGCGCAGGGCCAGCAGGCGGCTGGGGTCGATCTCCACGCGCAGCTCGCGGCTGACGCCACCGACGCGGGCCACCGAGCCCACGCCACGCACCGACAGCATGCGCTTGGTCACCTGGTTGTCGACGAACCAGGACAGGGCCTCGTCGTCCATGCGGTTGCTCGAGACCGTGTAGGTCAGGATGGGCATGCCCGACAGATTCATCTTGGTGATGACCGGGTCGCGCAAATCGGCCGGCAGGTCGGCGCGCACCTTGGCGACGGCGTCGCGGGTGTCGTCCAGGGCTTCCTGCAGCGGCTTCTCGAGGCGGTACTCGACGGTGACGGTGGCGATGCCGTCCTGCACCTTGGTGTAGATGTGCTTGACGCCTTGGGCCGTGGCGACCGAGTTCTCGATCTTGCGGGCGACCTCGGTTTCCATCTGCGCGGGTGCTGCGCCTGGCAGCGAGGCGCTGACGACGATGGTGGGCAGTTCGATGTCGGGGAACTGCTGGATCTTCATCTGCTTGAAGCCGTAGAGCCCGGCCGCCGTCAGCATGATGAAGAACATGATGGCCGGCACCGGGTTGGCGATGGRCCAGCGGGAGACGTTGAACATGGTGGCGTCTCCTTACTGCGCCACGCGAACCGTGTCACCGTCTGCGAGGAAGCCCACGCCCGACTCGACGACGGCAGCTCCTGCGGCGAGACCTGACTTGACCTCGACGCGGTTGCCTTCGCGGCGGCCGAGCTGCACCTTCTGCTCGCGCACCTTGCTGCCGTCGAGGCGGAAGACATAGCTGAAGCCATCGCGCAGCAGCACCGCCGTCTGCGGCAGCGTCAGTCCCTGGCTCTCGCCGAGCACGAAGTCGCCGCGGGCGAACAGGCCAGCACGCAAAGCCTCGCCGGCCTTCAGGTCCACATAGACCAGGCCGTTGCGGGTCTGCGCATCGATCTGCGGTGCGACGCGGCGAATGCGGCCTTCCAGCGCCGGGGCACCGCTGGGCTGCACGCGCACGGTCTGGCCGATCTTCAGCTGCGCCAGCTCGGCGCCGGGCACCTCGGCCCGCCACTCCAGGCGGCCCTGGCGTTGCAGGCGGAACAGCTCCTGGCCCGGCTGCACCAGGGCGCCGGGCGTGGCGATGCGGGCGTTGATGACGCCGTCGTCGGGCGCCGTGATCTGCGTGTACGACAGGCGCAGCTGGTCGGCCTGCACGCGCGCCCTGGCCGCAGCCACGCGGGCCTGCGCGGCCGCGTCGGCTGCCAGGGCCTGGTCGATGGCCTGGGGCGACAGCGCCTCGCTGCCCTGCAGCGTTTTCACGCGCTCGGCGGTCTGATGCGCCTCACGCGCCGAGGCCTCGGCCTCCAGCAGCGCGGCCTTGCTGGCGGCGAGATCCGTCTCCAGCGTGCCGGGGCTCAAGCGGGCCAGCAACTGGCCCTTCTTGACGCGGTCGCCCACGTCGACCAGCAGCGCAGCCAGGCGCTGGCCGCCGATCTCGGCGCCGATGACGACCTCCTGCCAGGCGGCGATGGAGCCGGTGCCGGCGAGGGTCTGAGGCCAGGCGCCGGCCTGGGCGACGACGCGCTTGACGGTCAGCGCCGCCTTGGGCGCCGCGCTGGCGGCGTCGGCGGCGAAGGCGGGGCTGGACAGGGCGGCGACAAAGGCCGCCGCGAGGGCGACGGTGAGTGCGGTGGTCAGGAAAGGAATGCGGATCTTCATGGCGTTCAGCGCGCGGAGGCGGTGTTCGTGTTCGTCGTGGGGGCGTCGGCGGTCCAGCCGCCACCCAGGCTGCGGTAAAGGCGGATCCAGGCCAGCGCGTGCTCGGCGCGCACGCTGAGCACGGCGTCGTAGGCGACCAGCGCGTTGCGGAAGGTGGTGTTGCGCTGCACGCCGCTCTGCAGGCCGGCCTGGGCCTGGGAGAAGGAACGCAGGGCGATGCCCTCCCATTCACGCTTGACGGCATCGATCTCGCGCTCGCGCTCGGCGCCGGCGGCCACGCGTTGCAGGGCCTCCTCCACCTCGGCGACGGCCATCTGCCAACGGGCTTGCAGGGCCGCGGCGGCTTCGTCGGCGGCGGCCTGGGCGCCTTCGGCACGGGCCTTGCGCTGGCCGCCGTCAAACAGCGGCAGGCTCAGGGACGGGCCGACGGCCCACATCGAAGCGCTGCTGCTGGCACCGCCGACGCGCAGCCGCGACTCGCCGGCCAGGGCGCCGAGGCTGAGCTGCGGCCAGCGCTGGGCCTCGACGCTGCGCTGCTKCTGGGTGGCGGCCAGCCAGCGCTGGTGGGCGGCGGCGACGTCGGGGCGCTGGGCCAGCAACTGGGCGGGCAGAGCGCTGACGTCAAAGCCCGGCGCCTTGGGCTGGCTGCGGCGCAGCTCGAACTTTTCGTCGGCGATGGCCGGCGGTGCCAGCTCCTTGGCCAGGGCCTGGGCCTGCTCGCCGCACAGCAGGGCCAGGCTCTGCAGCGCGATCTGGGCCTCGGCCCGCCACTGGCTGCGAGCGGCGGAGGCCGCGGCGCGTTCGGTGTTCAGGATGGCCGCGTCGCTGGCGCTCATCAGGCCGGCCTTCTGCTGCTCGCGCGCCCAGCCGGCAATCTGTTCGGCAAACCGGGTGTCCAGCGCCGTGGATTCCTCGTGGCCCTGGGCCAGGCGCAGTTGCACATAGGCCTGGGCCACGTCCGCGGCCAGGCTGACGCGTGCGGCATGCCAGTCCGACGTCGCGGCCTGGGCCTGCAGATTCTCGGCCGCCGCGGCGGCGCGCTGGCCGCCGAAGAGGTCGATCTCCCAGCTCGCGTTGAACTGGGCGCTGCCCTGGCTGCTGATGCCGGGGATGGCGTTGAGGTTGCGACCGCGCTGGGCCTGGGCATTGGCCGTCAGCTGCGGCAGCAGGGCGGCACGGGCCTGGGTGGCGCTGGCCTCGGCCTGGCGGCGGCGGGCGGCGGCCTGGGCCAGCGTCGGGCTGCCGCTCTCGGCGCGCTCGATGAGGCGGGCCAGCTGCGGGTCCTCGAAGGCCGCCCACCATTGGGTCAGTGCCGCGGTACTGCCGCCGTGGGGCAGCGGCGAGCGCCAGGCGGCGGGGATGGCCGTGGCGGCCGGCGGCGTCGCGGTGGGCGCCGTCATGCAGGCGCTCAGCAGGGCCAGCAGAGGGGCGGCGAGGATTTTTCTTGGGGGGATCATTTCAGTTGTCCATTGCGTGTTCGCGGTACCTGAAAAAGGGGTATTCCGGGCCGAGCGCTGGGCCTGCCATGGGCCAGAGGCCCATGGCC
>NZ_JBFUMO010000058.1:0-18698 GCF_054049355.1 Roseateles sp. P5_E11
GCCCAGTTCGACGCGCTCGCGGATGAAGGGCTTGCCATCGATGTCCTTGAGGTCGATCAGATCGCGGCCGACCTGCTTCTCGTTGGCGCCGTGGGCCAGGCATTTGCCGTCCATGCCGTAGACGACGATGTAGAGGTCGGCCTTGACGAACTGCGGGTCCTTGGCCGTGATCGTGGCATAGGCCTTGTCCTTGCCGTTGGCCTTGATGAAGGTCACAGCCTTCTTGACGGTGGCGACCGCGTCATCCTTGGTCGCGTTGTCGGCCAGTGCGGCCTGGGCGCCGAAGACGGCCGCCAGTGCGAATGCAAAACTCACTACTCGGGATCGGTTCATGCGAGCTCCTTGCCAGCCGTTGTGAAATCGTTGTCTGCGGCCCAGTGTCGCTCCGGAAAAACAGATCGTGCAAGTGCATAAGCCGCAATCAGCCCCGTAAAGCGGGCCCGGCGGACGTGCATGGAAGAATGCCGCCATGACGACCCGCCCCCAGCCCGATGGCCGCGAGACATACCCCCGCTTCGTGCCGCTGACGACGCGGTGGATGGACAACGACGCCTACGGCCACTTGAACAACGTCGTCTACTACAGCCTCTTCGACACGGCTGTGAACAGCCTGCTCATCGAAGCCGGCGCGCTGGACATCCATGGCGGCGAGGTCATTGGCCTGGTCGTCGAGACGCATTGCAACTTCTTCGAGTCGCTGGCCTTCCCGCAGCGCATCGAGGCCGGCGTGCGCGTGGCCCAGCAGGGACGCTCCAGCGTGCGCTACGAGATCGGCCTGTTCGCTGAAGGCGCCGCCGCGTGCGCAGCGCGGGGTCATTTCGTGCATGTCTACGTCGACCGCGTCAGCCGCCGCCCGGTGGCCGAGCTGCCGGCCTCCTATCTCCAAGCCTTGAAGACCCTGACGCCATGAGCCGTTTCGCCACGCCCACGCCCGAGCAGACCGCCGCGGTCGATGCCGCCATCAAGACCCGGCACTCGCTGCGCGCCTTCCTGCCGAAACCGGTGCCGCGCGCGACCATCGAGGACATTCTTGAGGTCGCCTCCTGGGCGCCCTCTGGCACCAACACCCAGCCGTGGCAGGTGCATGTGATGACGGGTGCGGCGTTGACGCGCGTGGCCGGCCGCATCCAGGCCGCCTACCTCGACCCCGAGCAGAACGCCGGCCACAAGGAGGAATACGCCTACTACCCCACCGAATGGCGCAGCCCCTACATCGACCGCCGCCGCAAGGTGGGCTGGGATCTCTACGGGCTGCTGGGCATCGCCAAGACCGACAAGTCGCGCATGCAGCACCAGCATGGCCGCAATTTCATCTTCTTCGACGCGCCGGTCGGCCTGATGTTCACCATCGACCGCGTCATGCAGCAGGGTTCGTGGCTGGACTACGGCATGTTCCTGCAGAACATCATGGTGGCGGCCCGTGCGCGCGGCCTGCACACCTGCCCGCAGGCCGCGTTCACGCAGTTCCACCGCGTCATCGCCGAGGAGTTGCAATTGAGCGATGAGCAGATGGTGGTCTGCGGCATGTCCATGGGCTATGCCGACCCGGATGCCATCGAGAACAGCCTCGTCACCGAGCGCGCGCCGGTGGCCGAGTTCACGCGCTTCATCGAATGAGTTTCTCCGGCGCCGAACTCGGCCTGACCTGGGCCGCGCCGTTCGCGGGCCTGCTGTTGTCGATTGCCGTCATGCCGTTGGCCGCGCCGGCCTTCTGGCACCACCACTTCGGCAAGATCGCCGCGGGCTGGACGCTGGCCTTGCTGATCCCGTTTGCGCTCGCATTCGGGGCGGCAGAGACCGGCGGCGTGCTGGTGCACACGCTGGTCGAGGAATACCTGCCTTTCACCATCCTGCTCGGCGCGCTGTACACGACGGCCGGCGGCATCTTCATCCGCGGCAATCTGCATGGCAGCCCGACGCTCAACTCGGGCCTGATGCTGCTGGGCGCCGCACTGGCCAGCTTCATGGGCACGACGGGCGCCTCCATGTTGCTGATCCGCCCGCTGATCCGCGCCAACGACAACCGCCGCCACAACGCCCATGTCGTCGTCTTCTTCATCTTCATCGTCAGCAACGTCGGCGGGTCGCTGACGCCGCTGGGCGACCCGCCGCTCTTTCTCGGCTTCCTGCAGGGCGTCAGCTTCTTCTGGACGGCCGGGCAACTGTGGCAGGAAACGCTGTTCCTGCTCGCTGCGCTGCTCGCCGTGTTCTGGGGCATCGACGCCTGGCTCTACCGCAAGGAAGGCATCACGCCCGCTGACCCGACACCCGACGCGCCCCGGCTGGGTCTGGAAGGCGTCATCAACCTGCTGCCGCTCGTCGTGGCCATCGGCCTGGTGCTGATGAGCGGTACCTGGAAGCCGGGCATCGTCTTCGACCTCTGGGGCACGCCGCTGCCGTTGCAAGCCCTGGTGCGCGACGTGGGCCTCGTCGTCGTGACGTTCGCGTCGCTGTGGCTGACACCGGCCGGTGTGCGCGAGAAGAACCAGTTCAGCTGGGCGCCGATGCAGGAAGTGGCCAAGCTCTTCATCGCCATCTTCCTGACCATGGTGCCCGTCATCGCCATGCTCAAGGCCGGCCCGGCCGGTGTGTTCGCGTCGCTGGCCGCCATGCTCGATTCGCCGATGGCCTATTTCTGGCTGACGGGCGGCCTGTCTTCGGTGCTGGACAACGCGCCGACCTATCTCGCCTTCTTCAACCTCGCCGGCGGCAATGCAGCCCAGCTGATGAATGAAGGTGCATCGCTGCTGGCGGCCATCTCAGGCGGCGCCGTCTTCATGGGCGCGATGACCTATATCGGCAACGCGCCCAATTTCATGGTCAAGGCCATTGCCGAGGAGCGAGGTGTCAAGATGCCGAGCTTTGGTGGCTATCTGCTCTGGTCTTGCGCGGTGCTGCTGCCGCTTCTCTTCGTGATGGGCTGGATATGGATGCGATGAAGAAAGTCCTGATCGCGCGCAGGGCGCCAGCGGCCGTCGTTGAAAAACTCGCGGCCCAATTCGACGTGGACTTCCATCAGGGCGAGGCGCCGCTGACCCCCGACGAGTTGCGCGCCCGTCTGCAAGGCAAGGTCGGCGCTTACATCACCGGCACCGAGCGCATCAMCGCCGAGCTGCTTGATGCCTGCCCCGATCTGCGCGCCGTCTGCACGATGAGCGTGGGCTACAACCACATCGACCTGGCCGCTTGCACGGTGCGCCGTGTCCTCGTCACCAACACGCCCGATGTGCTGACCGAATCGACGGCCGACTTCGGCTTTGCGCTGCTGATGGCCACGGCCCGGCGCATGAGCGAGGGCGAGCGCCTGCTGCGAGACGGGCGCTGGAAGAGCTGGGCCTGGGACTTCCTGGCCGGCTCCGACGTGCATGGCGCCACGCTGGGCATCCTCGGCATGGGCCGCATCGGCCAGGCCATTGCGCGGCGTGGCCGCTTCGGCTTCGGCATGAAGGTGATCTATCACAACCGTTCGCGGCTGCCGGCCGACATCGAGGCTGAACTTGGCGCAAGCTATCTGACCAAGGAAGCGCTGCTGCGCCAGGCCGATCACCTCATCCTCGTGCTGCCTTATTCGGCCGAGTCCCACCACTGCATCGCCGCGCCCGAGCTGGCGCTGATGAAGCCGACGGCCACTCTCGTCAACATCGCCCGCGGCGGCATCGTCGACGAAGATGCGCTGGCCGCGGCACTGCGCGAGAACCGCATCGCCGCTGCCGGCCTTGATGTCTTCGAGGGCGAACCGCGTGTGAATCCGGCGTTGCTGACGCTGCCCAACGTCGTCCTCACGCCGCACATCGCCAGCGCCACCATGCCCACCCGCCTGGCCATGGCAGACCTGGCTGCCGACAACCTCGTCGCCGCGCTGACCGGTGCCAAGCCCCTCACGCCGCTGAACCCTGAAGTCATTCCCGCATGAACCGCCGCCTGATCTGCCTGCTTTCCTTGCTGCCCGCGCTGGCTTTCGGCCAGTCCGTCAAGAACAAGGGCGCGCCGCCGCCGCCCGCGCCCGTCGTGGAAGACAAGACGCCGCGAGACCCCAACAAGTTCGCAGTCCTGTCCCTGCTGGGTGACAACGTGCAGCTCATCTCCTTGAGCCCGGCGCGTGGCGACACGGTGCAGTCCGGCGACTGGACGTCCACGCCCGCCGGGGGCCTGGACAACGCGGTGCTGCAGGCCTTGAACGGTGCCATCACGGCCTCGGCCAAAGGTCGCGAGGTCAAGCTCTACACCTCGACCACGCGCAGCCTGTTCGGCGACCCGGCTCACCTGTTCGTTGACGGCAGGCTCAGCCTGCCTGGCAAGCTCGGCGACGCGGTGCGCCAGAGCGGCGCGGCCCAGCTGCTGCTGGTCACGCGCAGCCGCCAGGAGCCGGCCCTGGCCGCGGCCTTGCCGGGCCGCATCCTTGCGACCCTGGAAGGCCCGGGCTTTGTGCTGGACCAGCGCCCCAGCGGCCAGATCAGCTTTGATGGCCAGGGCGCCCTGCCGGTGTTCGCGTCCTATGTGTCCATCCGCGTCGCGCTGATCGACCTCAGCGATCTCAAGCTCAGGCGCGAGCAGTCGCTCGCCGTGGCGGCACGCCTGCCGGTGGACCGCGAGGCCGCTGCCAACCCCTGGGCCGCCACGACGGCCGAGCAGCGCGTGAAGGCGTTGGAGGCCCTCATCGAGGCCGAACTCCCGCGCGCCGTGGCCTCTCTCGTCTCACCCTAGGTCCGGCACAGCCTTGAACACCCCGGCCGGGTCGTAGGCCTGCTTGACCTGGCGCAGCCGCGCGAGGTTGGCGCCGAAATAGGCCTCGGCCGGCCTGGCCAGCAGGCCGTCCAGATAGTTCACATAGGCACCGCCGCTGCTCCACGCCTGCATCGTCGTGCGCATGCCGTGTGTCCAGGCCGCGGCCTCGTCCAGCGTTGCAGCCGCTGCGCTGACCGGAAACTCGGCCAGGTATTGGGCGCTGAAGAGGGCGCGGCGGTGCGCGAAGGCCGTCGCATCGGGCGCGACGCGAGCGATGGCGCCGCCCATCAGGTTGAGCAGCACGGCACCGGCGCGGCCGCTGTCACGACGCTGTTGCAGGGCCTGGCCCAGGGCGGTGACGCCGGTGGCATCCAGCGCGTTGTCGAAATAGTCCGAGCTGGCCGCCATGGCCACGCGGCCCAGCTGGCCGTTGGCGTTCTGGCTCGGCAGGTGGCACTGGGCGCGGCTCAGCGCCGCGCAACTGCCGAGCATGACGTCGCGGTAGCTGCGCGCCTGCAGCGTGGCGTCCGGCGGCGTGCGGCCGATGCGCGTGAGCAGGGCGCTCCAGTGCGGCTGCACGGTGGCCGCGTCGCCGATGGCGATGCCCCACAGATAAGCCCCCTGGCCTGACAGCGCGAGCTGGGACCAGGCCGTGTCTGGCAGGGTCTGTGGCCAGGCCTGCCAGGCCGCCAGGACGGCCGGCAGTTCGCTGAGCGCGAAGCTCGCACCGAACTGTGTCAACGGCGCGACGGCGTGGGTCTGGAAAGTCAGCGACGTGACCAAGGCGACCTGGCCACCGCCACCGCCACGCAGCGCCCAGAAGAGATCGGGCTGCAACGTGTCGCTGCATTCGAGCTGCTCGCCGCTGGCCGTGACGACGCGGGCAGATAGCAGCGCGTCGCAGGTCAGGCCATAGGCGCGGTCCAGCACGCCGATGCCGCCGCCCAGTGTGATGCCGGCAATGCCGACGCTGACGCAGCTGCCCGAGGGGATGCAGCGGCCGGCGGTGATGAGGCTGTCGTAGACGTCGGTGAGCTTGGCGCCGGCGCCGACGGTGGCGCGGTCGCCATCCAACTGCACGCTGTCCATGGCGCCCACGTCGATGAGCAGGCCGCTGCCGGTGCTGGCTCCG
This sequence comes from Roseateles sp. P5_E11, assembly GCF_054049355.1. Classification (NCBI taxonomy): domain Bacteria; kingdom Pseudomonadati; phylum Pseudomonadota; class Betaproteobacteria; order Burkholderiales; family Sphaerotilaceae; genus Roseateles; species Roseateles sp. P5_E11. The sequence continues at coordinate 5,858 of NZ_JBFUMO010000058.1, forward strand.
AGATAGCTGTGGCCGCCACTGCGGCCCGTGAAGGCGAGCTTTTGCTGCTTGGCGAAGGCCAGGGCCGAGACGATGTCGCCCGCGCTCGCGCAGCGGGCCACGGCCAGCGGCAACTGGCTGTCGTAGCGGGCATTTGCGCCGCGGTGCAGGCGGTCGAAGTCGGCTTGCGCGGGCAGCACCAGCTGGCCCTGCAGCTGGCGCGACAGGCTGTCCCAATCCGGCCCGGCCGGTGGGGCAGGCGCCGGCGCAGGAGAGGGCGCAGGTGCCGAATTCCCACCGCCGCCGCAGCCGGCCAGTCCGCCGCTCAACGCCGCCGCGCCGCCCAGCCCGAGAACAAAACGTCGTCGCTCCATCGCCCGCCTGACAATGCCAATAAAAGACCAGACGCTCGACTTTACGCGATACCAATAAGATACCAATGAAAGCGATTGCGCGCCGGGCGACAATGGCCCGCATGAGCCTGTTCGACGTGTTGATGCTGGGCCTGCTGGCCCTGGTTTTGGTCCTGCTGGTGTTGATCTGGGCTCGCCAGAAACCGCAAACCGGCGTGGCGCCCGAGCTGCTGCAGAGCAACGAGCGGCTGGAGCGCGAACTGCGCGACGAGCTGGGCCGCAGCGCCAGCGGCACGCGCCAGGAACTGGTGCAAGGCCTTGCCCAATTCCAGCAGGTGCTGACGCAGGGATTGCAGGGCAGCAACCAGTCCCTCGCGCAGCAGGCACTTGCCGCGCGCGAGTCGCAGGACGCCGCCGCGCAGCGCAGTGCGCTGGCGCAGGGCGAGTCCATGCAGCGCCTGACCGATGCAATGCTCGAGCAGCTCAAGGCCATGTCCACCAGCAACGAACAGCGCATGGCCGAGCTGCGCCATACCGTTGAGTTGCGCCTGACCAGCATCCAGCAGGACAACGAGAAGAAGCTCGAGCAGATGCGGGCAACGGTGGACGAGAAGCTGCACGCCACGCTGGAACAGCGCCTGGGCGAGAGCTTCAAGCAGGTGGCCGAGCGGCTGGAGCAGGTGCACAAGGGCCTGGGCGAGATGCAGAACCTGGCGCGCGACGTGGGCTCGCTGAACCGCGTGCTGACCAACGTGAAGACGCGCGGCATCTTTGGCGAAGTGCAACTGGCGGGCCTGCTGGAGCAGGTTTTCACGCCGGAACAGTACGCAGCCAACGTGGCGACGCTGCCCGGCTCGTCCGAACGCGTGGAGTTTGCGATCAAGCTGCCCGGCCAGCGCGACGATGGCCAGCCACTCTGGCTTCCCATCGACGCCAAGTTCCCGCGCGAGGACTACGAGCGCCTGCTCGACGCACAGGAAAAGGGCGACCCCGTGGCCGCCGAAGCCTCGGCCAAGGCCATCGAAATGCGCCTGYGGATGGAGGCGCGCACCATCCGCGAGAAATACATCGCGCCGCCGCATACAACCGACTTCGGCATCCTCTTCGTGCCCACCGAGGGCCTGTACGCCGAGGCCCTGCGCCGCCCGGGTCTGATGGAGAGCCTGCAGCGCGAACACAAGGTCATGCTCTGCGGCCCCACCACCTTGCTGGCCACGCTGACCAGCCTGCAGATGGGCTTTCGCACGCTGGCGCTGGAGAAACGCTCGGCTGAGGTCTGGGAAGTGCTGGGAGCGGTCAAGACCGAGTTCGGCAAGTTCGGCGAGGTGCTGGCCAAGACGAAGAAGAAGCTCGAAGAGGCCAGCAACACCATCGATCTGGCCGAGACCCGCACGCGCCAGATGACGCGCAAGCTCAAGAGCGTCGAGGCGCTGCCCGACGACGCAGCCCAGCGCATGTTGCAGCTCGACAAGCTCGTTGAGCTCGGCGAGGACGCCGAGTGACCGACTCCGCCCCAGCGGGGAAGAAGGCCAATCTGCGCCACGCCTTCGTGTGGCTGATCGCCACGATGATCTGCGTGCATGCCTGCATGGCCACCACGCGCGTGACCGCCAGCCTGTGGGTGCTCAACCGCGGCTATGGCGAGGCCTCGGTGGGCCTGCTGCTCAGCCTCTTCGCCGTCGCGCCCATCGTGCTGTCGCTGTGGGCCGGGCGGCTGGCGGACCGGCACGGCTTTCATCGGCCCGTGGGTGTGGGTGTGCTGATGGCCGGCTGCGGCGCGCTGCTGGCGTTGGCCGTGCAGCAGCTCTGGGCCATCGCCGTCGGCTGCCTGCTGTGTGGCGGTGCGGTCGCCGTCGCGGCCGTGGCGCTGCAGCGCGAGGCCGGGTTGATGGCCGACGAGCCGGGCGAGCTCAAGCGCATCTTCAGCTGGATGGCCCTGGGCCCGGCCCTGTCCAACGCGCTGGCGCCGGTGATTGCCGGGATTCTCATCGATCAGTTCGGCATGACGGCTGCCTTCGGCTTCGCGACGCTGCTGCCGCTGCTGGCCTGGGGTTTTGCGCAGAAGGTACCGCGCCATCAGCCCGAGCCACTGACCAAGAGCTTTCGCGAGCGCGCCGCCTGGCAGTTGTTCCGGCTGCCGGCCTTTCGCCGCCTCATCCTCGTCAACCTGGTGCTGTCGGCCTGCTGGGATGCGCACAGCTTCGTCGTGCCCGTGGTGGRCCATGCGCGCGGCCTGTCGGCAGTCAGCATCGGCATCGTGCTGGGCAGCTTCGCTGCCGCGGCCACCTGCGTGCGTCTGGCCATCGTGCGCTTCGCCGACGAACTGGACGAGGTCAAGGCCCTGCGCACGGCCATGGTGGTCGCAATGCTGACCTTCATGGCCTATGCCTGGCTGCCGGGCACCGTTGGTCTGATGTGCGGCTCCGCTTTGCTGGGCGTGGCGCTGGGCTCGGTGCAGCCCATGATCATGGCCATGCTGCACCACGTGACGCCGCCCGGTCGCCATGGCCAGGCGCTGGGCCTGCGCATGTTGACGGTCAACGGTGCGACGGTGGCCATGCCCGCCGGCTTCGGCATCCTCGCCGCGGCCACTGCCCTGGTAGCGCCGATGTGGCTGATGGCCTCGCTGTTGCTTGTGGCCCAGCTGCCGGCCAGACATCTGCGTCAGCAATAGCTCTCTGGCGCCGGTTGGCGCAAGCCCCCTAGCATCCGGCACTGGAGGTGGGGCGATGAGGATTCAGATCTGGTTTGCCGGCCTGCTGTTGGCCGCGTCCGCGGCCGTGGCTCAGGTGGAAGAAGACGACAGCGAGGCACCCGTCGTCATGGCCGAGGCCGAGGCGCAAGCCCTGCTCGCTGAAGCGCTGCCCGTCGAGCCCGCAGCCCGCTACGCGCTGCTGCAGCGCCAGGCCCGCGCGGCGCAGGCGCTGGAACAGCGCGGCAAATATGTGGAGCTGCTGCGCGAGCTGGCCACCTTTGGCCGCAGCCAGCCCGGCGGCGAGATCTGGATCCGCCAGTACCTCAGCGCCGAATTCATCTGGGGCAGCTCGGGCAAGTCCATGGCTGCGGCCGATGCCTTTGCCAGCGACGCGACGCTGAGCCTGCCCACGCGGGCGGCGGCCGCGCTGCGCCACGTCTACGCGCTGGCCCAGGCGCGCGACCGCGCGGTCATGGAGCGCATGTGGTCGCGTGCGCAGGGCCTGGTCAGGCAGGCGCAGGAGTCGCTCGGCGACCGCGACCCAGCGGCGACGCTGCGGCTGCGCGTCGACCACCTGCAGGTGCGCTCCGAGATCGAGCGATGGGAAGGGCGGCTGGCCGACGCGGTGGCAACGCTGCGGGAGGCTGTGCGCCTGGCGCAGAAGGGCGTGGAGGACGCGCGCAGACTCCCCAGCGGAGGCCAACGGCCGCTGCGCGACCCCGCCGTGCAGGACGCCTATGGCTGGTACGACGGCTCGCAAGGCATGCTGGTCTATGCCCTGGTGCGACACGGCCGCGCCCCCGAGGCCATCCAGATTGCCCAGGGCAATCTGGCGCTGTGGCGGGCCGGCCAACTGAGTGATGCGTTGGGTGCGCGCTGGAGCTACCGCCTTGGCCAGGCTCAGGTGGCTGCGCGGCAATATGCCGCCGCGCTGGAGAACGCCCAGCGCGCCGACGACATGCTGCAGCGCTCGGGCGCCAGTGCCGCCAGCCACACCCGCTGGCTGGCGCGCCAGGAGCAGGTGAGGGCGCTGATCGGCCTGCGCCGCTGGCCCGAGGCCGATGCCTTCTACCGCGACTTCCTGGCCAGCCTGCCCGCCGACAGCCTGGCCAAGGACCGCGCCAGCGACTGGCGGCTGCGCGCGTTGCTGGCCGCCAAGAACGGCCGCTTCGACGAGGCCCTGGACGCCGTCGAGCGCGTATTGCGCTATCGCCAGCGCCTTTACGGCGAGACCCATCCGCAGACGCAGGAGGCCAGCGGCGTGCGCGCCCTGGTGCGCATGCTCAAGGGCGATATGGCCGGCGCCTGGAGCGACTACCAGCCGCTGTTCACGGCCCTGCTGGACAACCCTGGCGGCTGGCAGGACCTGGACCTCAACGGCGCGCGTGGCTTCGTGCTGGGCCTGGCGTTTGACGAGTTCCTGCGCGAGATCGGCGCGCGAGCCCTGCGCGGCGAGGCGTTGGAGCCGGCCTGGACCGACCGCGCCATGCAGGTGGCCGACCGCCTGCAGGCCGGCGCCGCCCATCGCGCGCTGACCGACGCCACGGCACGCCTGCTGGCCGCGACGCCAGCCCTGCGCGCGCTGCTGGAGGAGGAGGCCAACCTGCGCGCCGCCGCCAGCTCGCGCAATGGGGCTCTGGCCACCCAGCTCAACGAAGAGGACCGCCTGCGCCGGCGCAACAGCAGCGAGGAGACCAAGGCCGAGCTCAAGGCCCTGCCCGACGCCGAACGCAAGAAGAGGCAGAAGGCCCTGGCCGATGAACTCGCCGCCGTGCGCGAGCAGGTGCGCCAGGGCCGGGAGCAGGCCCAGGCCGCGCGTGAGGTCTTGAACGCCCAGCGCGAACGCGTCGCCAAGGCCTACCCGGCCTATGCTGACCTCGTCACGCCTGCACTTCCGCCGCCCGCAGCGCTGCAAAAGCTGATGTCGCCCGGCGAGGCCCTGCTCGTCGTGCAGCCGCTGGAGGGGGCGACGCTGGCCTGGTGGGTCACGCCCGGCGCGCCGACGCGCTTTGCCGCGTCCAGCATCGGCGCGGCCGGCTGGGCCGACAAGGTGGTGCAGATCCGCACGGCGCTGGACCTGAGCACCGGCCGCCCGCCGACGCTGCCGACGGCCGCCCTGCATGAAGTCTGGCGCGAACTCATCGCGCCGCTGCAGCCCGGTGCCGATGTGAAGAGCCTGCTTGTCGCCGCCGACGGTGCGCTGGCGGCCCTGCCGTTTGCGGCCGTGCTGACCACACCCGAGCCCAGCGCCTTCGTTGCCCGCCGCATGGCCGTCACCCAACTGCCCTCGGCCGGCGCACTGTTCGCGCTGCGCCGCGCTGCCGCGCCGGCGCTGGCAACCAAGCCGCTGTTCGGCGTCGGTGACCCGCAGTTCAAGTCCAACGCAAAAACCACGATCCCTGCCGGCCGCGCCGCGTTGAACAGCAGCGCCACCAGGTACGACGCCGCCTGGGGTTTCAGCTATGGCGACATCCCGCCGCTGCCCGAAACCCGCATCGAGCTGACGGCGCTGGCCAAGGCCCTGGGCGCCAACCCGCACACCGATCTGCTGCTCGGCGCCGCCGCCACGCGCGAGGCGGTGCTGGCCGCGCCCCTGCAGGACCGCCGTGTCGTTGCCTTCGCCACGCATGGGCTGATGCCCGGCGAGCTGCCAGGCGTGTCCAAGCCCGCGCTCGCATTGGCGCCTGGCCCCGACGCCACGGCCTCGCCGCTGCTCGAACTCGACGACGTGTTGACCTTGCGCCTGAACGCCCAGGCCGTGCTGCTGTCGGCCTGCAACACGGCTGCGGGCGAGCAGGGCGGGGCGGCCATGTCGGGCCTGGTGCGCGGCTTCTTCTTCGCCGGCAGCCGCTCGGTGCTGGCCACGCATTGGGCGGTAGAGACCTCATCCGCCGCGGTGCTGACGGCCGCCACCTTCTCGGCCAAGGCGCCGCGGGCCGAGGCACTGCGCCTGGCTCAAGTGGGGATGATCGAGGGAACTCTCGGTGGCGGGCGCTGGACGCATCCGTTCTACTGGGCGGGATACGCCTTGTTCGGCGATCCATCTCGATAGGAGTCTGAAGAAATGCGTTTGCTGGTGTTGTGCCTGTCCCTGCTGAGTTCAGCCGCCTTGGCCCAGCAGGCCTGCGAGGTCATGGCCGTCAGCGGCGAGGCCCAGCGCGTCGATGGCAAGGCGCTGGCGGTGGGCGACAAGCTCGACGTCGGCACGACGCTGCGAACCGGCGCGGCCGGCCGCGTGCGGCTGAAGTTCGTCGACGGTTCCGTCGTTGTGCTGGCCGACAAGAGCCAGCTGCGCATCGAGGCCTTCAGCGTGGCGCCTGCCCAACCGCGGGCCGCCGAGTTGCTGTTGGAAACGGGCCTGATCGGCCAGCGCGTGACGCCGTCGGGCGGCGGCAGCTGGCGCGTGCGCACGCCCACCGCCGTGACCGCCGTGCGCGGCACCGAGTTCAGCGTCGAGGTCGGCGACGACCGCGCGACCGCCGTGCTGGTGAAGACCGGCGAGGTCGACGTCGAGCCTGCCGGCCCGCAGACCCGCGGCATCAAGCCACGCTACCCGGTGCGCCTGCAGAAGAAGCTCAACGGCACGCATTGCGATGGCAGCCAGTGCGTGGCGGCCATGGCTTGGGCGGCCGACAAGGTGGCTCGCGTCGAACAGCGCCTGGGGTCGCTGGATTGAGATCCCGTATCGGCTATGTGCTGATCGGCCTGGCGGCGGCCCTGCTGGGCCTGGCGATGCTGGCTTGGCGGGCCGACGTGCCTGTGCTGGAACGCCCCGACCAATGGGCGTTGGACTGGCAGACGCGCTGGCGCGGTGAGCTGGCGCCGGGCACCGAATTGCCGCTGCTGCTGGTGCGCGTGGACGATGCCGCACTGGAGTCCCTGGGCGGGCGCGTGCCCGACCGTGCCGAGATGGCGCGTGCCGTGCAGGCCCTGCAGGCGGGCGGCGCGCGCGCCGTGGCGCTGGACATCCTGCTGCTGCCCGGCGGCGGTACGCCCGAAGGCAGCGCCGCCCTGGCCGCGGCGATGAAAGCCTGCGCTTGCGCCCTCATTCCCTTCTCCCTGCCCGATGACGGCAAGGCCGACGCCGCCGCGGCGCCCGCGCCCGTGCTGGCCCAGGCCCTGCTGCGCTATGACGACGAAGCCGCGCTGGCGCGCAGCGAGGGCTACTACCGGCCGCGCCGCCTCGTCGCCCCGGAGGCCGTCCTGGCCGAGGCCGCCGCGGCCCTGGGCCACATCAGCGTGCGGCCGGAACCCGACGGCAGCATGCGCCGCGACCTGCCGCTGCTGCGCCTGAACGGCGAGGTCTATCCCTCCCTGCCGCTGCGCCTGGCCGCCTTCGCGCGCGGTGTCGACTGGCCTGCAGCCCGAGCCCGCTTCGGCGCGGAATTCACCGCCGGCAAGGGGCTGCAGTTCCGCCTGGACGAGCTGTCGCGCCTCGGGGTGAACTACTACGGTCCCGGTGGCCCGGCCAGCAGTTTTGACAGCGTGGGTTTTGCCGACCTGCTGGCCGGCCGCGTCGAGCCGGCGCGGCTGCAAGGCCGCGTGGTGGTCCTGGGCGTGTCGGCCCTGGCCGCCGGCGACCACGTGCCCACGCCCTACGACGCCCGCCTGCCGGGCATGGAGAGGATCGCCACCGTCAYCGACAACCTGCTGACGGGCCGCAGCCTGGTGCGTCCGGCCTGGGGCGGCGCGGCCGAACTGGCCGCCGTCTTCCTGCTGCCCTTTGCCGCCGTGGCGCTGCTCGCCCGCCGCTCCCTGGGTGTCGCCTTGGCCGCCATCGTGCTGGGCACGCTGGCCCTGCTGGCCGGCGTGCAGTGGGCCTTCGAGAGCCACTACTTCGTCTTCGCAATGGCGCCGCCGCTGCTGGCCCTGGCCATCGCGACGCTGGGCGGCAGCGCACTGCGTGCCGGCATCGAGCAGGGCCGGCGCCGGGTGGCCGCGCGCCAGCTCGCCGCGAGCGAGCAGCGCTATGCCTTGGCGGCCCAGGGCGCCAACGACGGCCTGTGGGACTGGGACCTGACGACGGGCGAGGTCTATTACTCACCGCGCTGGCTGGCGCTGATGGGCCTGTCTGCCGCCGAGGCCGGCCATGCCATCCAGGCGTGGACGCAGCCCCTGGAGCCTGCCATGCGCCACGCCTTCGAGGCCGAGCTGCAGGCGCATCTGGACGGGCAGAGCCTGCAGTTCCACCAGGTGCTGCATTTCCATCAGGGTGGCCAGGAGCGCTGGCTGCTGGCGCGCGGCCTGGCCGTGCGCGAGGGTGAAGGTAAGAGCGCCAGGCCGGTGCGCATGGCCGGCTCGCTGACGGACATCTCCGAGAGCCAGCGCCTGCAGCAGCAGATCAGCTTCGACGCCCTGCACGACCGCCTCACCGGGCTGGCCAACCGCGTGCTGTTCCGCGAGCAGCTGACGCAGCTGCTGTCCGGCGTGCTGGCGCCCGAGACCGGCCTGCTGCTGCTCGGCCTGGATGGTTTCCGGGCCCTGAACGAGACCCACGGGCCCGTCGTTGGCGATACCGTGCTGACCGAGCTGGCCAGCCGCCTCAAATCGAATTTCGGAGCGCGTCATCTCGTGGCGCGCATGGGCCCCGACCAGTTCGCACTGCTGCTGGCCGGTGGCGACAGCGCGGCCGACTTGGGCCGCCGCGTGCAGGCCCTGCTGCAGTCGCCCTTCAATGTCGCGACACCCATGCTGCAGCTCACCGCCGGCATCGCCTGGGCCCAGCGCCGCCATGGCCCGGCCACGGCGGACGAACTGTTGACGGCGGCTGAAGGGGCGCTCGCTCGCGCCAAGGCTGGCGGCCCTGGCCAGACGCATGAGTTCGACCCCGCCGAGCAGCTCGTCGAACAGTCGCGCCGCTGGCTGCGCGACGCCATCGACGCAGCCCTGGCCAGCGGCACGCAGTTCGAGCTGCACTACCAGCCCTTTGTGCGGCTGTCGGACCGCGCCCTGCTCGGCTTCGAAGCGCTGATCCGCTGGCGCCATCCCGAGCGCGGGCTGATCATGCCGGGCGACTTCATCCCCGTGGCCGAGGCCAGCGGCCAGATCTGCGCCATCGGCCGCTGGGCCCTGCTGGAGGCCGCGGGCCAGCTGCGACGCTGGCAGCCGCTGGGCTTCACCGGCGAGGTGGCCGTCAACCTGTCCGGCGTGCAGCTGGAGCGCGACCTGGAACTGCTGGCCGACGCCCGCGCCACGCTCGCGGCGCTGGGCGACGTGCCCACGCACCGACTCAAGCTCGAAGTCACCGAGAGCATGGCCATGGCCAACCCGCAGCGCAGCGCCGAGGTTCTGCAGGAGCTGGCGCGCATGGGCTTCAAGCTCAGCATTGACGACTTCGGCACCGGCTACTCATCACTGGCCTATCTGCATCGCTTCCCGTTCGACACGTTGAAGGTCGACCGCAGCTTCGTCATCCGCCTGGCCGCCGGCCGCGAGGCTCAGGAGATCGTCCGCACCATCGTCGGCCTGGCCCTGGCCCTGGGCAAGCAGACGCTGGCCGAAGGCGTCGAGGACGAAAAGCAGGCCGCGCTGCTGGAGCAGCTGGGCGTGCAGGTAGGGCAGGGCTGGTTGTTTGCGAAGGCGCTGCCTGAGGCGCAGGCGACGGAGGCGATCAGGAGCGCGCCGTGGCGGCGGTAGTGGCAGCTGGGCCTATGACTGGAGGTCGCCGCTCTGATCGGAAATTTGATGACTGTTTAGCTCCGGCAGATTTGGGAGAAGACTTCAATGAATCAAGCGCTTGCACCTTTCAAATCGCGTCGATCTAGGGTGCAGCCTGCATGCCTAAGAGGCGCTGACGGTCTGTCGAGAATGCGCTAGCCGCTCATGAGCGGTAGCACTTGGCAGTTCTGTGCTTCAGTCGACAGTTCGCGCGCGAGCACGCTTCACTCCTACCTCAGCTTCGATGCCGTTGTCGGGCTCCTCGAATCGGCATTGGTCGAAGGTTTCTGCTGGGAGCAATTCTCTGGGCAAGCCATCCGCGGCTGTCATCGTGCCTCCTTCCTGATCCGCGTTTCCGAGGTTGCCTACGATGGGTTCTTCAACTCACCAGCCGGCTATCGGGGGCAGTACGCCCGGTCCGTAGCTGCTGGCGAGGCTGCGAACAGGAGGTTGCTCGTGCAGTTCGAAGCACGGTTACTCGCCTACTCCGAAACTCGCTCGCAGATCGCTCAGTCCGTCATCCGCGACTCGCTTCGTGGAACACAAGCGAAGGTGTGGATCCGCGAGACCGAAGTTGAAGCACAACTCGGCAGTACCTTGTCGGCGATCACGTACGCCCCGTGGGAGCAAGCATCTGAAAGTGGCGTCGGCCTGCTCGCTCCCGTCGGTTCGCTGTTGGAGGTCAAAGGGGGTTGGGTCGCGCCAAGTGGTGAGGAACGGTTCAACCCAGGTAAGTCAGGCCGCAGCGCAGACAATCATCAAACAGGCTTTTCGTAGCTTCGAACGTTGAGCGACTGCAGCGAACAGATCAGTCTGTATGCGGCTGAAATTGGCGCCCCCGTATGTGCCGACGAAGTCGCGAGTGACGGCGGTGATGCCATCGCGCACTCCTCCTCTCAAACTTGTAAGTCAGCGTCGCCCATTACGAACGGCAAGGTCGCGGTCGATGGGCAGAATCGGCGCCTGTCTTGAAGCCGGGAATGATTGGAATGCGTGTGAAACATCTGCTCGCCGGCCTGCTGGCACTCTGCTGCGCGGCCAGCGCCGTCGCCGCCGACCCGCATTGGGTGACTGGCTGGGCGGCCGCACCGGACTCGCCCGGCCCGTCGCTGCAGCCGCAGACGATACGCCAGGTCGTGCGCAGCAGCGTCGCCGGTACGCAGGTGCGCATACGCCTGTCCAATCTGTTCGGCAGCGCGCCGCTGAACCTCGGACCGGTCCATCTGGCGCTGCACGCCGCCGGCTCGGCCATCCAACCGGGCAGCGATCGGGCACTCAGCTTCCAAAAGCTGCCGACGGTGACGATCGCCCCCGGCGACAGCGTCCTGAGCGATCCGGTTGAGCTGCGCGTGGCCGCGCTGCAGCAGCTGGCGCTGAGCCTGTATCTGCCGCAGGAGACCGGACCATCGACGCTGCATGGCGCGGCGCTGCAGACCGCCTGGCTGTGGCCGGGCGAGGACGCCGGCGCGGCGACGCTGTTCCCGGCCGGCGCGACCACCGACGACAGCCGCTACTTCGTCACCGATCTGGAGGTGAGCGCCGCCGCCCCGGCACGCACCTTGGTGGCGGTAGGTGACTCCATCACCGATGGTGTCGGCTCGGCCGACGACCGCAATGCGCGCTGGCCGGATTTCCTGGCCGCGCGTCTGCAGGGCGACCCGCAGCTGGCGACTATCGGCGTGGCCAATGCGGGCATCGCCGGCAACCGCATCCTCAACGACGGGCGCGCTCCCTTCGTCGGCCCGAGCGTGCTGGCGCGCTTCGAGCGCGATGCGCTGAGCAAGCCGGGCGTGCGCTGGATCGTGCTGATGCAGGGCATCAATGACATCACCGCGGCGAAGGCGCCGGCAACACCGCAGGACGACGTCAGCGCGCAGCAGATCATCGCCGGCATGCGCGACCTGATTGCAAAAGCGCATGCGAGCGGCCTGAAGATCTGGGGCGCGACGCTGCTGCCCTGCGGCGAGGCCAAGGGGTTGTTGCGCCCGACGCCGCAGAGCGAGGCCAAGCGCCAGGCGGTCAACCGCTGGATCAGAACCGCCGGCGCCTTCGATGCGCTGCTCGACTTCGACCGCCTGCTGCGTGACCCGGCCCGGCCCGATCAGCTGCTGCCGGCCTTCGACAGCGGCGATCATCTGCATCCCAACGAAGTCGGCTACCAGGCGATGGCCGCTGCCGTCGATCTGCGCTGGTTGAAGTGATCAGCCGGCGAGAGCGCTGCTGATCGCCATGCGGGCGCGCCCGCCCTGTTTGGCCTGGTACCGCGCGCATCGCCAAATTCTTCCCCAAACTCAGGCAACTCGTTGCCATCGGGCGGCACCCTCAGGGTGCGGGGCTACAGAGGTAAGGTCACGGATTCAGGAAACTGCCTTCCTCGGCGACACCGGCAGCAGTACAGCGCCGCTGTCAGCGACCGCCTGGAATCTGCAGATGCTTCAGGTGTCCGTGCGCCGCCGCACCGACACCAGCGCTCCCAATGTCTAAAAGCAAGACCTTGCGACGCGCTGTGCTCGCTCCCTCAACGAAAGATCCCATGTCCAAAGGTCAACGCGGCAACAAGGAACAGAAGAAAGCGAAGAAGGCCCATGCGCCAGCGCCCGTGATTCCCGCCACCTCGGCTGAGAAGGCTGCGGAGGCGATTTCTGTCGCTCCGCGCAAGAAATAGGCTTGGCAACAGGCCGGCCGTCCGCACCGGGCAGGAGAACCTGCAGGTGATGATGGCCTTCGGCCGCCAGCTGACGGGCTTTGCGGGCATCGTCCTTGTCAGCAATCCGCGACGCAGGTGATGACCGAGGCTGGGTTGGAAACGCACCGTTGGTGCGGCAGCGCACGGAACGCCGCTGGGGCTTCGGGAATGCTTGTGCCGTCGATATAGCGGCTGCTCACCATGAACTCGCAACACCCTCCATTCGGCATGACGGTCGCGCCCCAGGGCGCGGCGATCCTGACCGGCACGCACGGCTCATTTGGCTCGCACATCGGTTGGCGGGATGTGACCGGTGATCCGGGGCCTGACCCCCACGCGCAGGCCTCCGAGCTGTGGCAGCAAGCCGTCCATGACCTGCGCGGCAAGCTCAGCGTGGTCACGGCGGTCACTGCGTTGTTGCAGAAGCCGCGCAGCGACTTGCGCCGTTTGGAATTGATGGCCGTGCTGGAT
>NZ_JBFUMO010000059.1:0-18601 GCF_054049355.1 Roseateles sp. P5_E11
GTGCTGGCGCAGACGGTCAGCAGCTGGATGCGCGTGCGGTGGCGGGCGTCCCAGGGGAAGCCCGGGTCCAGCTTGACGAGGCGCTTCAGCGGCCGTCCGGCGTCGCCAGGCCCGGGCAGGCGATGGCGGCCGCTGCCCAGGCGGAAGGGCTCGCCGAGCTGGCCGGCGTCCATTGCGGAACGGGTGGTGCGCAGGCTCTCCAGCTCGTCGACCAGGCCCTGGCGGCCACGTGCCAGTTGCGCGTGATAGCTCGCCTCGCCAGCCTTGCGCTGGCGGGCCGCCATCAGCAAGGCGTCGGCGGCCTTGGCGTTCTGCGGCCGGATCTGCTCGGCCTGGCGCTCGGCGGCGGCAAGGTCAAAGGGCTGCAGCGCGCGCTCGTTGCGGTGGTCCCAGTCCTCGATCTTGCGTTGCTGCTCGCGCTCGAGGTAGCCAAGCATCTCGCCCACCGTCACGGACACCCAGGGCAGGCGACGCTCGGGGCCGATGACGGCGCAGCCACGAAACACCGGCCAGCCCTGCATGGCCTCGCCGCGCTCGCCTTCGAGGTAGGCGCTGAGCTGCTCGTCATGGGCCCAGCGGTTCAGCGTCGTCAGCGGCGAGTTGATGAAGAGACTGAAGCCGGCGCGCGGGCCGATGCGCTGGGCGGCCTCGGCGTGGATGCCGCAGTCCTTGCCTATCCAGGTCTTGGGCCCGAAGCCCTGGGCATGGACGACAGCCTCGCGCGGGCGGCGGCTGGGCTCGTCGGAGTCCATCACCTGGCGGGTCAGGCGCAGCCTCACTTCGGGCAGGGCCAGCAGGCCGGGGTTGAGCCGGGCCTGCGCCTCGAAGTGATCCATCACCGCATGCAGCGGCTTGAACGACGCATGGCTGATGGGCAGGCCATCGCTGCTGATCGGCTCGGCAGCGTTGACGGCCCAGCAGCCGGCCTGGGCGGTGCCAGCGGCGAGCACCAACCCTGCGAGCAGCGCGGCGGCGGCCTGGGCGCTCAGCGAGGGGTCGGGACATGCTTTCATGGATAGCTCTCCTGATTCGGCGGTTTCGGGCAAGGCTGCGCCGCGCCGCTGCCTGGTGGGCTTCGGCCGGTCGATGCCTTGGGGGATGCGTGTCTCGCGCCGGGTCTGTCCGGCATGGGCTGTACTGTGGTCGGCGAGCGCTTTTCGCGCTGCTAGTTCTCCACTAAGGGTTTGTTAAGTCTTTGCTAACGGCGACGCGATGGCCTGCTTGCCTATCATTCCGACCTCGACCCAACCACCGCGCCGCACCTTGCCGCAACTCCCCCCCGACTGGGCCGCTCATCTCGAAAGCGGCGTCTCCCACCGCCTCGGCGGCAGCCATGCCGACGGCCAGCCCGAGATCTGCCGCGGCCTGGCCGCTCAAGCGCTGGCGGACGGCCGCGTCGAAGTGCTGCTGGCGGCCGACATCGCCGACCGGCTGCTGGCCGCCGTCCAGGCGAGCGGGCGCATCGCCTACGTCGCGGCGCAGCCGGGCAGCCATCGCACGCTGCACGTGAAAGGGCTGGACGCCGAGGTCTTCACGCCCACGGCCGGCCATGCACCGCTGTTCGAGCGCTGCCGTGAACGATTCATCGCCCAGGTCGAGCCCTACGGCTTCAGCCGCGAAGCCATCATGGCGATCTGGTACGACCTGGGCGTGCAGCGCCTGGCCGGCATCCGCTTCACGCCCTGCGGCGCCTGGGACCAGACGCCCGGCCCAGGTGCCGGCAACCCCGTGGAACTGCTGCGCTGATGGCCCGCCTTCCCGGCATCTGGATCGATCACCTGCAGCAGGGCGTCACGCTGCGCGTGGGCTCGAGCACGCCCGAGGGGCAGCCCGAGCTGGCCTTCGCGCACGGCGCCTGGGCCCTGGCCGACGGTCGCATCGAACTGCTCGCACGCAGCGAGGCGGGCGCCGAGTTGCTCGACGCGATCCGCGCCACCGGCCGCGTCGCTGTCTCCGCTGGCCTGCCCAGCACCTGCCGCGTGCTGCATGTGAAGGGCGTGGACGCCAAAGTGCTGCCCGCCTATGCCGAGCAGGGGCCGAAGTTCGCGCATTGCTTCGAGGCCTGGCTGCGGCAGATCGAACTCTTCGGCGCCGACCGCCGACAGGTCAACGCCGTGCTCGGCGACCTCACCCTGGCCGACCTCAGCTGCGTGCGCTTCACGCCGCTGGCCGCCTGGGACCAGACCCCCGGCCCCGGCGCCGGCCAAGCCATCGACCTGTTGCCATGACCGACACCCCCACTCCTCAAACGGAACGTCGTGCGCTCAAACTGCGCGACGTGCGCCGCCTGCTCGAAGGCGTCATCCCGCCGGCGATGTGCTCGGTGGGCGCCGACGGCATGCCGCACGTCAACTACCTGTCGCACGCCGAGTACATCGACGATGAGCATGTCGCGCTGACCTACCAGTTCCTCAACCGCGCCCGCGTCAACATCCTGGCTACCGGCCGCGTCGCGCTCAGCGTCGAGGACCCGATCACCGGCGTGTCGGTGCTGCTTCAGCTCCGGTATGAGCGCACGGACACCGAGGGCCCGGTGTTTGAGCGCCTGCGCGCCAAGCTCGCCGGCATCGCCGCGCAGACGGGCATGGAGAAGGTCTTTCACCTGCGCGGCGCCGACGTCTACCGCGTCGAATCGCTGCGCAAACTCGACCCGGTGCACCCCCTGCCGGCCATGGCGCCGCGTTGCGATCTCGCCACCGGTGTGCGGCGCCTGAGCGAGCAGCTCGCCGAAGCGCCCGACCTGCGCAGCCTGCTGCAGGCCTTCACCACCGGCCTGCAGCGCGACCTGTGCATCGGCCACGCCATCATCTGGCTGCTGGACGAGCAGCGCCAGGGCCTCTATACGCTGGCCAGCATCGGCTACGAACAGGCCGGCAGCGGCGCCGAGCTGCCGCTGGCGGAAGCCGGCCTCGCCGGCGTCGCGCTGCGCGAGAACGTGCCCATCCGCATTGGCCACATGAGCCAGATGTACAGCTACGGCATGTCCTGGCGAGCCAAGGCCGAGCAGCTTGGCCTACAGGCCGCCATGGCTGACACCATCCCCATGCCCGGCCTGGCCAGCCCGCGCAGCCAGCTCGCTGTGCCGCTGCGCGCCCGTGGCCGCACGGTCGGCGCGCTGCTGGTTGAAAGCGAGCACGACCAGTTCTTCAGCTATGACGACGAGGACGCACTGACGGCCGTTGGCGCTCAGCTGGCGCAAGGCCTGGCAGCTTTGCGCACGACGGAGCTCGTGGAAGAGCCCGTGGCGGCGGCCCCCGCGGCCGAACAGGCGGCCGGCGGCACGCCGCTGCGCTTGCGCCACTACCCGCGTGACCACAGCGTCTTCATCAACGACGAGTACCTCATCAAGGGCGTGGCCGGCGCCATCATCGCCAAGCTCGTGCGCGACCAGATCGACAGCGGCCGCGAGGCCTTCAGCACGCGCGAGCTGCGTCTGGCCGGCGGCGACCTGCGCCTGCCCGAGGTGCAGGACAACCTCGGCGTGCGCCTCCTGCTGCTGGAGCGCCGCCTGGCCGAGCGCGACTTCGGCCTGCACATCGAACGCGCCGGCCGCGGCCAGTACCGCCTCATTGCCGACGGCCCGCTGAGCCTGACGACCGAGGGCTGAGTTGCGCGTCGGACGTCGTCACGGCCGCAGTGCCGTAGCGTTGACAGGCCCTAAGACACCATCAACGAAGTGATGCCGGTCTGGCCCGGGTGGTAGAGCCGCAGGCGCACGAAGTAGCGACGACCGGCAAAGAGCTTGTAGACGATGCTGGCATTGCGGTCTTCGCCGCTGTCGTCGTCGGCCGCCAAATTGCGCGGCGTGCCGTTCACGTCCTCGAACAGGCCGAGCAGCGTGTCCGATGCGCCCTTGGTGGCGATGGTGTACCTGCGCGACTCGGTGGGCTTGAACAGATAGTCCACCTGTTGCCCGGCCGCAAGGGGCACGGCCACGGCCTTGAAGGCTTCCAGCGTCGGCGTCTGGGCCGCCTGCGCCGGGTACCACTTCAACAACCAGGCCTTGTCGGCCTTGGACAGCTTGCCGGGCGGCACCAGGCCGTCGACGTCATATTGCTCGGGCTCGTCGATCAGGCCAGGCTCGAACTCGTACTCCATGATGGAGTCGGGGTCCCAACTCGAGCCCTGCACCTGGCTGGGCTCGAGCTTCTCCAGGATGTTGTGGAAGGTCGTCTCGCGCGTCCAGCTGTTGGGCGGCTTGCCCAGCGAGGTGTAGACGGCCTCCTCATGCCACTTGATGCCGGCAAAGGGGTTCTGGTGCTCGTGCTCCATGCCCAGCACATGGCCGAGTTCGTGCAATGCGGTGCCGCGGCCATACTGCGTGGTCAGGTCCCAGCCATAGACGGTGGTCGGTTCGGTCGTCGGCACATGCAGCACGTCGCGCCCGACGGCCGACGCCGAGCTGCCATCCGGCTCGGAGTAGCCGATGCGCACCTCGGCCTCGCTCATCTGCGTGACCTCCTGGAACACCAGGCCGATGCCGACGGCTTTCCATTCGGCGAAGGCGGCGCGCACCGCATCGGCTTGCTTCTTGGYCACGGCGTAGTGGCCGCTCTTGAAGAAGCAATAGTGCAGCACCGTGCCGTTGAGCCACTTGCCTCGGGTATTCAATATGGCACGTGCGCGGCGCGGATCGTTGGCGATGACGGCCGGCAGGCTGGGCTTGATGCGCGGCGGCGTGTTGCACAGCGGCCTGGGTGCCGGGCGCGCGGCCAGTTTTGACTTGTTTGTTTTCGGCTTGCTTGCCATGGATGCCTCCATCGAGCGTCACTGCCCATTGCAGCCCGCTCAGCATGAACCCGGCGCCGCCCGGGACCAATAGCTGACTTGAGGATGACCCCTAAGTCGTCAGGACTCGTCCGCCGCGATGCACTCGATCTCGACACGCGCGCCCAAGGCCAGACCGTTGCAGCCCAGTGCACTGCGCGCCGGCAGCGGCGTGCTGCCGAAGAACTCGCGGTAGACCTCGTTGAAGGCCGGCCAGTCGGCCATGTCGGCCAGCATCACGGTGCAGCGAACCAGGTGCTGCAAGTCCAGCCCCTGGCCGCGCAGCACGGTGCGGATGTTCTCCAGCGTCTGGCGCGCCTCGGCCCGCAGGCCGCCATCGACGAGCTTGAGCTGGCCGGGCACGTTGCCGAGCTGGCCCGACAGATAGAGCATGTTGCCGACGCGCACGCCCTCGGGAAAGGGCACGGTAGCAGGCACGACTTGGCCGCTGTTGAATCGTTCGATCTTCATCGTGGCGTCATTCCCATTGCTTGCTCCAGTGCAGCCGGGTCATAGACCTGGCCACCTTTGATGGTGCGGTAGACACGCCGGATGTCGCTCATGTTGGCAAGCGGATCACCGTCGACCAGGATCATGTCGGCCAGCTTGCCCGGCGTGATGCTGCCGCGCTCCTTCTCGACACCGAGCACGCGCGCCGGCACCAGCGTGGCGATGCGCAGCACCTCGGCATTGGCAATGCCGGCCTGGGCGTACAGCTCCAGCTCGCGGTGCAGGCTGTAGCCGGAGAAGCCGTCGCTGCCCGGCATGATCGTCACACCGCCCTCGTACAGGCGCTTGAGCATGCGCAGCAGGYCTGGCAGCGCCTGGGCATAGACGGCCTCCTTGCCCGCTGGCACGGCGACGGCCCCCGACAGCTGGCGGCGCTTCACCACCGTCGGGAAGCGCTGCACCACGGGCCGCAGCGCCGGCGCGGCGCGCGCGGGTTCGCCGGAGAACAGGCCCTCCAGTACGACCATCGTCGGGTCCAGGACGGTCTGGTGCTGGCGCAGGAAGGCGACGAAATCCGTGAAGCGGCCGTCATTGAAGTCGAACTGCGCGAGGCGGTCGGCCAGCACCGTGTAGCGGTCCCGCGTGCGCGTGTCCTTCACATCGGGGAAGAAGTTCAGCAGGATGAAGTTCAGGTGCTGGATCTCGTCGGCCCCGGCCTCAACGAAGGCGCGTGCAAAGGTGAAGGCCGGCACATGGCCGCTGACACGCAGGCCACGCTCGTGGGCGCGGTCAGCCACCGTCGCCACCAGCGCCGGGCTGAAGGACGAATAGATCTTGACCTGGGCATAGCCGTGGTCGGCGTACCAGTCCACGGCGGCGCGGGCCTTCTCGGGCGTATCGACCTTGACGTCGGTTGGGCCGGCCAGCGGACCGATGCCTTCGATGATGCCGGCCAGCGTCACGCGCGGGCCCAGCTCCGTGCCGGCGTTGAAGCGCTTCACGCGGGCCAGCATCGGCTGGTTGTCATTGGCCATGTCCCGCGCGCTGGTCACGCCGGCGATCAGGTCGAAGACGCCATCGACATTGCTGAAGTGCTGGTGCACATCCCACAGCCCGGGCATCAGGAAGCGGCCATTCGCGGCGATGACTTCGGCACCGGGCGGCACGTCGAGATCGGCATCGGGCTCAACACGCACGATGCGCTCGCCGCGCACGAGGACACTCATGCCGGGGCGCGCGATGCCCGTGACGGGATCGAACAGGCGTGCACCGCGGATCAGCAGCGCGCCCGGCGGCTTGTGCGTGTGCGCCCGCGCCAGCGCCGCATGCCAGGCCTGGTCGGCGGCCTGCTGGGCGCGTTGCAGTTCCGCCAACGCCGGCAGCAGCGGGGCCTCCAGCACCTCGAACCAGTCGTCGATGACACCGGCCGTGTCGCCCCTGTCATCCAGCCAGACAGGCACCGGCGTGAACTCGATGCCGCCGATGCGATAGAGCGTCAGCTTGCGCCCCACCACGTCGACGTCGGCACCGCCTTCCAGCCAGGCCTCGCCGGCGGGCAGCAGCTTCAGCCGACGCCCCGGCGCCTTCAGCAGCGCGCGGGTCAGCACGCCCATGAATTCGGGTGGTGGATTGGCCGGCAGGTAGAAACCGGCCGAGCGCGTTTCACCGGTTTCGATGCGGTTCTTCCAGCGCGCCAGGCCGGCCGCATCGCGCTCGAAATGCTCGCTGAACTCGACCTTCCAGTAGTCGTTGCCGCTGGCCTCGTAGCGTATCGGCAGGCCATTGGCGTCGAGCCGCCAACGCGCCTGGATGACATCGCCACGGCCGCGGTCGTTGAAGCGGTAGTCAGCCGCG
This sequence comes from Roseateles sp. P5_E11, assembly GCF_054049355.1. Lineage (NCBI taxonomy): Bacteria > Pseudomonadati > Pseudomonadota > Betaproteobacteria > Burkholderiales > Sphaerotilaceae > Roseateles > Roseateles sp. P5_E11. Next base: position 7,072 of record NZ_JBFUMO010000059.1, read on the forward strand.
GTGACGCCGGGCTCAGGCTGGGTCAGCGTCTGCGTGCCGGCCGGGTTGCCGTGGATCTGGACCTGGTCGTCACGTGCGCTGACCGACGCGGCGATAAAGACAAGCGCGACGGCGAACCACTTCATTGCCAGGCCTCGCCCATCAGGCGGCGGAAGTTGCCGCCCAAGATCTTGTCGATGCGGCTCGCCGGGTGTCCACGAGCGGCCAACAATTGCGCCAACTCGATGAACTGCATCGGCCCGCAGAGATCGGGCAGGAAAAGGCTGACGTCCGGCGTCTCGCCCGGCGCGCCGATGCCCATGCTGCGCCGCAGCTCCGTCTCGGCGGCGAGCATGGCGCGGTAGGCGTCCAGGTCGTCGATGGCCGTGGTGCCGCCGTCGGTACCGAGGCCCACATGATCCTCGCCGCAGACGTCGATGGCGTGCTCCAGATGATTGATGAGATCCGATGCCATGGGCTGGCCGGCCAGGCGCAGATAGGGCATGAAGTACAGCCCGACGACGCCGCCCTTGTCGGCCAGCAGGCGCAGCTCGGCATCGCTCTTGTTGCGCGGGTGGTCGGCCACGGCGCGGCAGCCGCTGTGGGTGATGGCCAGCGGCCGGCGTGCGACACGCAGCGCGTCCAGGCAGGTCTGCTCGCTGCTGTGGCTGAGGTCCACCAGCACACTCTCGGCCTGCAGCCGCTCGACGACCTCGGCGCCAAAGCCGCTCAGGCCGGTGTCGTCGGGCACCGTCGCACCGCAGCCAACGGCGTTGCGGCCGTTGTAGGTCAGCTGGATGACGCGCACGCCGAGTTTGGCGAACAGCGCGATGCGCTCGGCCTTGTCGCCCAGCATCTCGGTGTTCTGGAAGCCGTAGATGACGCCGATCTGGCCGCCCGCGCGTGCCGCGTCGATGTCTGCCGCCGTATGTACCTTGCGCAGCACCGCAGGCCTGGCGCGGATGAAGGCGTCCCAGCCGGCGATGTCGGCCACCGTCGCCTCGAAAGGTTCGGCGCTGCCGGCCACGTGGCCCAACGTGATGTTGACGGCCGTGAGGCCGGCCGCGCGAGCGTCGCCCAGGGAGCGCTCGTCGACGCCCTGGCCGGTGCTGGTGTAGGCCATGGCGCTGCGGTCGCCGGCGCTGGGCTGGATGCGGATGTTGGGGTTGTCGAGGACACCCAGGGCGTTGATGACGAGATTCATAAAGACTTCGGCCTTAGAAATGGCAACAGCAGGAGGCAGCTCAGGCCGACCAGGGCATCCAGGCCCAGCGTGGCGGCATAACCCCAATGCTGGACGGCATAGCCCTGCCAGACGACGCTGTAGGTGATGGAGAGATTGGTCAGCGCCATGTAGGCCGCGAACTGCGTGGCCGCCACGGCCGGCTGGGTGATGCCCATGAAGAGGGCCACCCGCGCACCGTAGATGAAGCCGAACAGCAGGTGGTAGATGACGACGGTGGCGAAGAAGGTCGTCACCAGCGCAGCGGGTGCGGCCTGGCCCGGCCCCCAGCCGTGGCGCTGCAGCTCGGCCATCAGGTACAGGCCGGGCAGGCTCAGCAGCGCCACGTAGACGGCCATCGCGCGGCGCAGGTTCACGCGGTCAGACAACCAGCCCCCGGCAATGCAGGTCACCGCAGTGGCAGCCTGCGAGACCGTCGCCAGCCAGCCAATGCGCTCGTTGGACAGGCCCAGGTCCACAGCCAGGTTGGCCTGCAGCCCACGCGACAGAGCCATGGCCGCGATGGGCAGCAGGCCGAACAGCAGGCCGGCAAAGGCCAGGCGCGAACCCAGCAGGGCCTGCAGCGCCTCGCGCAGGAAGGTGTGGACCTCGCGGCCCGCCGCGGCCAACGAGCCGCGCGCGGCGGACGCCGGCACCTCCTCGCGCATCGGCCACACCACCAGCGTCATCACCGCCAGGATCGCCAGGGCCAGCAGGACGATACTGGTGTCGAAACCGATGCGCCCGATCAGCAACAAGGCCCCGCCGCCGCCGATCAGCACGCCCAGCGACTGCCCGCCGAACATCATGCCGCTGGCGAAAGCACGCTCATGCTCGGGCAGCGTCGTCACGGCCAGCGCATCGACGGCCACGTCCTGCACGGCGCCAAACAGGTTGTGCACGACCAGCACTGCCGTGAAGAGGCCGAGCTGGGTGGTCAGGTCCAGCCCGGTCAGGGCCAGCAGCGTCAGCACCATCATCAGCTGCGCGCCAAGGATCCAGCCACGGCGCGGGCCCAGGCGCCTGGACGCGATCAGGTCGACGAAGGGGCCATAGGCCCATTTGAAGGCCCAGGGCAGCAACACGAAGCMGATGAAGGCGCCGATCTCGCCCGCACTGGCACCCTGGCGGCGCAGCTGGGTCGCAACGGTGGTCGACGCGAAACCGATGGGCAGGCCCTCGGTCAGGTACATCAGGAAGAACGCCGCGATACGCCCCCGTCGGGACGCCAGCAGATTCGGCAGTTGCATCGCCTGTCATCCTCTTCGCGTGAACGCCGAACGATTCTAGAATATTGTTCTAATGAGCAAGCCCCGTGGTTCCACCAGCCGCCTGAACCAGGTTTTCAAGCTGGCTTCGCCCGGCGAGCGCGGCGCCAGCCGGCGCGCGGTGCTCGCGCACGCCCTGCCCTGTTTCAACGCCCGCGGCATCGAGGCCGCCACCATCGAGGACCTGCGCCAGCGCAGCGGCCAGAGCGTGGGCACGATCTACCACCACTTCGGCAACAAGGAAGGCGTGGCGGCGGCCCTGTTCTTCGCCGGCTTCGATGATCAGAGCCGCGCCATCGCCACACGCACCGAGGCCGTCGCCGATGCACAGGCAGTGGTTGTTGAGCTGGTGACCGCCTACGTGGACTGGGTGACCGCCCTGCCCGAGCTGGCGGCCTTTCTCTTCATGGCCCGCGAGACCGTGGCCCAGGGGCCGCATGGCGATGCCCTGCGCGAGCGGCTGGAGGCGCGCTATGCCCCCATCGATGCCCGCCTGGCCGAGAGTGTGCGCGCCGGCCTCCTCGCCGAGCTGCCGGCCGAGCTGATCCCGGCCCTGGTGCTGGGCGGTGCGGAGTCCTACTGCCGCGGCTGGCTGGCCGGGCGGCGCGAGGCCAAGCCGGCGGCCTATGCGGGGCTGCTGGCCGAGGCGGCCTGGCGGGGTATATCAGCCTAGGGTGTTGCCGCGCTCGCCGAGGCCGGCGCGTCCTCGGCGACGGGCAGGCCCTGCTTGCGGACCTCGTCGTCGATGTGGCGACGCTGTTTGCGCGCCGCCTCGAGGTCGCGCCTGGCGGCGTCCTCGTTGCCCAGGCGGCGTTGCGCCAGCGCGCGGCCGTAGAGGGCCATGGGCAGGGGCTTGATCTCGATGGCCGCATCRAAGGCCTTGAGGGCGCGCGACGCGTCGTCCAGACGCAGATAGGCCCAGCCCAGGCTGTCGCGGGCCGACACGGCGCCGCCGTCCAGGCTCACGGACTCCTTGCAATCGTCCAGGGCCAGCTTCAGGTCCAGTGCCAGGCGCACGCGCAACCAGCAGCGGTTGTTCAACACGCGGGCCATGCCGCTGTCCGAGCGATGGCTGGGCATCCACAGCTCCCACTGGCGCAGGGCCGCGGGCACCAGCTCCAGCCTGGCGTAGACGTCAGCCATGCCGGCACGCAGATGCGAGGACGGCGGCAGTGCCGCGTCCAGAGCCTGCAAGTCGGCCAGCGCGCCGTCGCGTTCGCCCTTGGACACCCGCAGTGCGGCGCGCAGGGCCAGAGCCTCGTCCAGCGCAGGGTGCAGCCGCAGGGCTTCGTCGAGGTYGGCCTGGGCCTTGGCGAACTGGCGCATGGAGAGATGCACCCGCGCCCGCGCCAGGAAGTGAGCCTCGGCAAGGGGCTCGAGTTCGCAGGCGCGGTTCAGGTCCTCCAGCGCGCGCTCATACTCACCGCGGGCCGCCGAAGCCTCGCCGCGCCGCGCCAGGGCGGCCGCGTCGTCGGGCGAGATGTCATCAGGCCGCGCCGCATAGCGCGGGTCGTACTGTCCGGGCGTGGTGCGAGCAAACACCGCACCGCCATTCCAGGTCGCGTAGAGCTTGCGCTGCAGCTGCGACACATAGATGCGGTGCGACAGGAAATAGTCCAGGCCCAGCAGCATGTCCACGTCGGCCCCGCTGGCCTCATCGATAACGAACTGGCTGTTGTGGATCTTCTCGCCGCCGAACTCGAAGGTCTCGATCGGCCCGGTCCACGCCTTTGCCTTGCCCGAGCCGGCGCCGCCGACTCGGCCGATTTCCGTGAGGTCGGACTCCTTCACGCCGGCACGCTTGGCCGTGCGCAGCTTCAGCGAGGTGCGCGGCGCGCCGGTGTCCAGCAGCGCCCTCACGTCGCGATCGTTGACCCGGGCGGTCACCTGGATGGACGTGTCATGGCCGCGCGATCCCCCCTCCAGCGGCAGCACGATGATGGGCGCCTCGCCGGCCCAGTAGGCAAAGTTGGTCTTGTCKCAATCGCCCTTGGGGAACATCAGCCTCACGACGCCGTGGGCCAGGTCATATTCAGCATCGGCCATGGACAGGAAATTGCGCCCCAGGACGCCCTGGATGCCCGAACCCAGCTCGTTGCCGCCGACGATGAACTCGACGTTGTTGAGTGTGGTGCCCTGGAAAATCACCTTCTCCACGCGCGTCGCCCGCGCTTCGACGGAGCCGGTATAGCCCCAGATGCGCAGGCCGGCGGGCAGGCTCCTCAGCCGCAGATTGAGCTGGGCCGCCACCGACGGCGTCAGGAAGCTGAAGAAGGCGCCGCTGTCGATCAGCATGGGCACTTCGGTGCCGTTCAGGTTCAGCGTGCCGACCGGGCGATGGTTGACGATGCGGACCGGGATCTCCAGCTGGCTGAGCTTGCAGTCACCCCAGGCCGGCGCGGCGATCAAGGCTGCGGCCAGCAGCGCCCATGCGGCGCGCACTTGGTTCATCTTCATCTGCTCTCCCTGGCTTCATGATCTGGCACGCCTTAGAGCGCGCGGCGCGCACTCTAAGGCAGGCCGGGCGACCTCAGCGCCAGGCGGGGTAAACCATGTGGCCCGGAATGAACTGGGTAAGCTATCTTTATTGAACCGCTGTTTCATTTTTATCCGTGAACACTTTTTCCTCGCCCGCCTCCCGGCCGGTGTCCATCGCCGCCCTGGGCGAATGCATGCTCGAACTGCAGGGCCAGGCCTTCGGCCAGCTGCGCCAGAACTTTGGCGGCGACACGCTGAATACCGCCGTCTACCTGGCCCGTTGCGGCGGGGCGAACCTGCGCGTGCACTACGCAACCGCCCTGGGGGATGACTCCCTGAGCGCCGGCCTGCTCGAGCGCTGGGCCGCCGAAGGCGTGCAGACCGGTCTGGTGCAGCGCTTGCCCGGCCGGCTGCCGGGCCTGTACCTGATCGAGCTGGACGAGGGCGGTGAGCGACGCTTCCACTACTGGCGCGGCCAGGCCGCAGCCCGCGCCTATTTCGATACCGCGACGACGGCGCTGGAGGAGCAGGCCGACGGGCTGGACGCCCTCTACCTGTCGGGCATCAGCCTGGCCATCCTGCCGCAGGCCGGACGAGAGCGTGCACTGGCGCTGATGGCGCGCATGCGTGCCGCGGGCAAGCTGGTCGCCTTCGACAACAACTTCCGCCCGCGGCTGTGGGATTCACTGGCCGATGCGCGCTACTGGTACCAACGCGCCTTCGCGGCCGCCAGCGTCGCCCTCATCACCGCCGACGACCACCAGGCCCTGCACGGCCTGGCCGACCTGGACACCGCCGTGGCCGCAGCCCAGGCGCTGCCGGTGGCCGAGATCGCGATCAAGCGCGGCGCACTGTCGACCCGCGTCGGCCTCAACCATGTCTGGCAGGACGTGGCCACCGAAGCGGTGCCGCGCGTCGTCGACACCACCGCGGCCGGCGACTCCTTCGCGGCCGGCTACCTGAGCCAGCGCCTGCGCGGCGCCACACCGGTGGAAGGCGCGGCGTTCGGCAATCGGCTGGCCGCCCGTGTCATCCAGCATCCGGGCGCGCTGATTCCGCGCGAAGCGATGCAAGACCTGATCGGATAAGCCCATGCGACTCCTGTGGACCCTGGCTGTCGCGGCCGGTCTTTGCCATGCCGAGGGCAACGCGCCCCTGCACCCCGCCACCTACGTCCACGCCGGCTGGGCGCAGACCACCGGCGGCCAGGGCGGCAAGATCATTCGCGTGACGACACTCGCCGGCGAAGGCCCGGGCAGCCTGAAGGCGGCCCTGGATACGCCCGGGCCGCGCATCGTCGTCTTCGAGGTGGGCGGCGTCATCGACCTGGCGGGCAAGAGCTGGAAGCTGCGCGAAGGAAAGATCACCATCGCCGGCCAGACGGCGCCCGACCCCGGTATCACGCTGGTCAAGGGCGAACTGGAAGTGTTTGCCAAGGACGTCATCCTGCAGCACATCAGCATCCGCCCCGRCGCCTTCGGGCGGGCCAAGCGCAGCGGCAACGACCATGACGGCTTCTCCACCGGTGACGGCGCCGAGCGCGTCATCGTCGACCATTGCAGCTTCTCCTGGGCAACGGACGAAAACCTCTCCGTCGGCGGCCATCGCTTCGAGGGCGCCACCCCCGACGACTGGCGCGCCCACACCTCGCATGCCATCACCTACAGCCACAACCTCATCTACGAGGGGCTGAACGAGGCCGTGCACATCAAGGGCGAGCACAGCAAGGGCTCGCTGATCCACGACAACGCCACGCAGATCCTGCTGCTGGGCAACGTCTATGCGTCCAACCGCGAGCGCAACGCGCTGTTCAAGGGCGGCGTCTGGGGCGCCATGGTCAACAACCTGATCTACAACCCCGGCTGGCGGGCGGTGCACTACAACCTGATCGCCCACGAATGGGTGGGCCGGCCTTACCAGGTCGGCAAGATCACGCTGGCCGGCAACGTCTACCGCGCCGGTCCTGGCACGGCGCTCAACCTGCCCTTCTTCACACTGGGCGGCGTCGGCGACGTGCAGCTCTACGAACAGGACAACCTCGCCGTCGACCGCCAGGGCCAACCCCTGCCGATGACGGGCCGCTACACGACCAGCGCCGAGATCATTCCCGTGCGCCAGCCCTATCTGCCTGCCGGCCTGAACTGGCTGCCACCGCGCGAGCTGGAGAAGCTACTGCCGCTGTACGTCGGCTCGCGGCCCTGGGCGCGCGATCCGCTGGACTTCAAGCAGCTGTCCGACATCGCCGAAGACCGCGGCCAGCTCATCGACGACGAGACCCAGAACAACCCCGAGGGCCTGCCCAAGCGCAAGCCGACGCAGCGCACCTTTGTCGAGGCCGACTGGAATCTCGCCGACATGGCGCCGAAGGCGGGCTGGCAATCGCTGTTCACGCAGGTCTCGAAGTGAGCCTGGACCGCCGCGGCTTGCTGGCACTGCTGGCGGTCCCACCGGCCTGGGGCGCCGCCGACTGCTCCGACGCGCCCGGCCAGCCCTACCTGCCGCCTTGCCAGCCCTGGCCCAAGGGCATTGAGGGCCAGCGCAAGGCCGACCTGGGTGATGGTCGTTTCCTGAACCCTGTGCTGGCCGGCGACAGGCCCGACCCGACGGTGCTGAAGGACGGCAGCGACTACTACCTGACCCACTCCAGCTTCGAGGCCGTGCCGGGCCTCTTGATCTGGCATTCACGCGACCTGGTCAACTGGCGGCCGGTGGCCAACGCGCTGCACGAGGCGGTGGGCAGCGTCTGGGCGCCGGACCTGTGCAAGCACGGCGATCGCTACTACCTCTATCTGCCCGTCAAGGCCTCGCCCAACGACATCCTCGTCAGCTGGGCCGATCGCATCGAGGGGCCGTGGTCCCAGCCTGTGCCGCTCGGGCTGAGCAAGCACATCGACCCGACGCATGTCGTCGGCGAAGACGGCCGACGCTGGCTCTTTCTCAGTGGTGGCGACCGCGTGCGCCTCAGTGAGGACGGGCTCAAGCTCGCCGGCTCCATCGAGCATGTCTACGACCCCTGGCGCTATCCCGAAGACTGGGACGTCGAGAGCTTCTCACCCGAGGGGCCCAAGATGCTGCGCCATGGCGGCTGGTGGCACATGCTGCTGGCGGTGGGCGGCACCGCCGGGCCACCGACCGGGCACATGGTCATCGCCGCGCGCAGCCGCACGCTCGAAGGCCCCTGGGAGCAGGCGCCGCACAACCCGCTGATGCGCACCCGCTCATCGCGAGAGCGCTGGTGGTCGCGCGGCCATGGCAGCCTGGTCCAAGGCCCCGCGGGCGATTGGTGGATGCTGTATCACGGCTACGAGAACAGCTTCCACACGCTGGGCCGACAGATGCTGCTGGCACCGGCGCGCTTCAGTGCCGATGGCTGGTTCCATGTCGATGCCGACGACGGCGCGCCGCTGCCCAAACCCAAGGGCGGCGACGCCGTACCGCATGGCCTGGCGCTGTCGGACGATTTCTCCGGCACGACGCTGAAAACCCATTGGCAATTCCTCAGCGGCAGCAGCCAGGCGCAGCGCGCCCGCGTTGTGGACGGCAAGCTGCGCCTCACCGCCACCGGCAAAGGCCCGGCCGACAGCCCACCGCTGGGCTTCATCCAGGGCGACCCGGCGTTCGAGCTGGAGTTCGATCTCGACTTCGACGAAGGCGTGCAAGCCGGCCTCGTCATGTTCTACAGCCCGCGCCTGTACGCCGGCATCGGCGCCAATGCGAAGAGCTTGCAGTTGCACCGCTACGGGCAGGACATCCGGGCCGTGCCCAAGCCCGCTGGCATCTCGCGCCGCATGCAGTTGAGGTTGCGCTGCGTGCGCCATGTGCTGACGCTGTACTCGCGTGCCGACGCCGGCCAGCCCTGGGCCAAGTTCCCGGTGCAGATGGACGTCAGCGGCTACCACCACAACACAGCGGGCGGCTTCGCCAGCCTGCGCCCGGCGATCTACGCGGCGGGTCAAGGCGAAGCACGCTTCTCGAACTTGCGCTATCGCGCTCTCGACTAAGGAGACCTCATGAAGATCCAAACCACGCTGATCGCTGCGGCGCTGCTCAGCCCCGCAGCCTGGGCCCTGGAGCTGAAGTCCGCCGACGTGCACAACAGCGACGACTACCCCACCGTCGTCGCCGTCAAGCACCTGGGCCAGTTGCTCGCCAAGAGCAGCGGCGGCGCGCTGACGGTCAAAGTCTTCAACAAGGGCGCGCTCGGTAGCGAGAAGGAGACCATCGACCAGGTCAAGCTCGGCGCATTGGCGATGACGCGAGTCAACCTCGCGCCGCTGACGGCCATGTGCCCGAAGACGCTGGTGCCTTCCCTGCCCTTCCTGTTCCGCGACACGGCCCACATGCGCCATGCCTTCGACGGCCCGGCCGGCGAGGAGATCCTCAAGGCCTGCGAGCACTCGGGGCTGGTGGGCCTGGCGCTGTACGACTCCGGCGCCCGCTCGGTCTATGCGCGCAAGCCCATCAAGACGCTGGCCGACATGAAGGGCCTGAAGATCCGCGTGCAGCAGACCGACCTGTGGGTGGCCGCCATGACGGCGCTGGGCGCCAACCCCTCGCCCATGCCCATCGGCGAGGTCTACACGGGGCTCAAGACCGGTCTCATCGATGCGGCCGAGAACAACGTGCCGAGCTACGAGGGCTTCCGCCACTTCGAGGCGGCCAAGTTCTACAGCCGCACCGAGCATTCGATGACGCCCGAGGGGCTGTTCATCAGCAAGCGCATCTGGGACAAGCTGACACCCGACCAGCGGAAGCAGCTGCGCGAGGCCGCCAAGGCCTCGGTCGCCGTCGAGCGCGAACGCTGGGACGCGCAGGAAGCCAAGGCCCTGGCCGCCGTGAAGGCCGCCGGGGCGCAGATCGTCGAGCCGGACCGCGAAGCCTTCCGCCAGGCCGTCCAGCCAGTCATCGCCAAGTTCGTCAACACGCCGGAACTCCAAGCCCTCGTCAAAGCGATTCAAGACACCAAATGAACGCCTACACCAAGCTCTGCGCGGCGCTGTCGCGCTGGTCACTGCGCGCGGCCGTGCTGGGGCTCGTCGTCCTCGTCGTCTGCGTGCAATGGCAGGTCGTGGGCCGCTATCTGCTCAACGACTCGCCCACCTGGACAGAGCCCTTTGCGCTGCTGCTGGTGCTCTACATCACGGCCCTGGCGGTGGCGGTGGGCGTGCGCGATGCCGGCCACCTGGGCATGGAGTCCATCGTGGTGCTGCTGCCCAAGGGCGCGCAGCGCGTGGCCGAGGCGCTCATCCACCTCTGCGTGATCGTCTTCGCCGTGCTGATGGCCGTCGCGGGCTGGGAGTGGCTGACGCTGAAATGGGCCGAGCCCAAGCCCATGCTCGGTGTGCCCGAAGGCATGGACTTCCTGCCCCTGGTCATCTCGGGCGTGCTCATCGTGCTGTTCTGCATCGAGCACCTGATCGCGCTTTGGCGCGGCCACAGCGTCGAAGAAGCCGGGGTCTGACATGGAGGGCATGGAACTTTGGATCATGTGCGGCAGCTTCGTGCTGCTGCTGCTCCTGGGCGTGCCGGTGGCCTTTGCCATCGGGCTGTCGTCCGTGGCGACGGCGCTCGCGGCCGACCTGCCCATGGCCATCGTCTTTCAGAAGATGGTGGGCGGCATGCAGGTCTTCTCTTTCCTCGCCATCCCGTTCTTCATCTTTGCCGGCGAGCTGATGCTGCACGGCGGCATCGCCGAGCGCATCGTCAACTTCGCCAACCGGCTGGTGGGTCATGTACGTGGCGGCCTGGGCATGAGCAATGTGCTGGGCTGCACGCTGTTCGGCGGCGTGGCCGGCTCGCCGCTGGCCGACGTGTCGGCGATGGGCTCGGTGATGATCCCGCTGATGAAGCGCGAGGGCTATGACGCCGACTACGCGGTCAACGTGACCACGCACGCCGCCCTGGTCGGTGCGCTGATGCCCACCTCGCACAACCTCATCATCTATGTGCTGGCCACGGCCGGCATTGCGGCGGTCAGCGTCTTCAACCTCATCCTCGCCTGCCTGATCCCGGCGGTGCTGCTGACGCTGTCCAATCTGGCCGCGGCCTATGGCGTCGCGGTGAAGCGCGGCTACCCGACGCACGGCGCCTTTCCCGGCTGGGGAGCCGTGTTCTCGGCCTTTGTCGCGGCACTGCCGGGCCTGCTGGTCATCGTCATCATCCTGGGCGGCATCCTCAGCGGCGTGTTCACGGCCACCGAGTCGGCCGCCACGGCCGTCTGCTGGGCGCTGATCGTCACTGGGTTGGCCTACAAATCCTTGAGCCGCCGCGGCTTCCTGGAGGCCTGCGCCAAGGCCTGCAAGACGACGGGCGTCGTGCTGCTCCTGATCGGCATCTCGGCCGCGTTCGGCTACTTCATGGCGTTGTATGAGGTGCCGCAGAAGACCGGTGAATGGCTGGAGCAACTCAGCGGCAACCGACCATGGGCGATCTTCCTGTGGGTGAACGTGCTGCTCTTCGTGCTCGGCACCTTCCTGGACATGGCGGCCACCATCCTGATCTGCACACCCATCTTCCTGCCCATCTGCATGAAGGCCGGCATGGACCCGACGCAGTTCGGCGTCGTCATGCTGCTGAACTGCGC
>NZ_JBFUMO010000060.1:0-18595 GCF_054049355.1 Roseateles sp. P5_E11
GTTGTAGAGGTCATGCACCAGGTCGTGCTCGATCGGGAACCGCGGCTTGATGAAGATGCGCATCAGCGCCAGCGGCACTGCCGGAAGCAGCAGCCAGGCCCAGGTGGGCAGCCGCAGCTCGCCGCGCAGACGGATGAAACGGGCCAGCAGCGCCCCCAGCACCGCGTACAGCCACAGATAGGGCAGGAACCACAGGTGGTTCCAGGTCGGCACGTCCATGCAGTCCTGGCCGCGGCAGTATTTGCCGCCCTTCAGGTAGGCCTGCCAGAAGTCGAGGTAGCCGCCGTCGCCGGGCAACTGTGCCGGCACCTTGGTCAGCACCTCGAAATAGGCCTGCGGCGTGACGATGACGGCCATGCCGAAGAGCAGCGGCAGCAGCAGGCGCAGCGAGCGGTCCTTCAGCGTGCCCAGGGCGCCGCGCTTGGTGAACAGCCCCTGGCAGGCCGCGCCGGCGATCAGGAAGAGCAGGCCCAGTCGCCACGGCGAGCTGAGCTGCATGAAGGGCTCCAGGGCGCTGCTGGCCGCGGGGCTCTTCACATGCCAGTCCCAGGTCACGTAGTACATGCCCACGTGATACGGGATCAGCAGCGCGAAGGCGGCAACGCGCAGGCCGTCAAGGAAGGGGAGGCGGTTCGTGTTCATGGCCGCCAGCTTCGCGGTGGCACTGCGCGCGAGCCAGCGCGCTGGGGCGAGTGGCGCCGCCCCAGGGGCCAACGGCTCTCAGCCTCTCAGGGCAGGCTGCTGAGCCGGATGCTGGCCGCCGCGTCGGGCGCGCCGCGCAGCTCGGTCAGCAGCACCGCCTTGCCGTTGACACGATGGAAAACATAGCGGCCAACCTGCGCGAAGCGGTCCGCGCCCACGGTGACAGGCGCCAGCGAGGCACGTGCCTGCAACGCCATGTCGGTCGCGTTGAAGGTGCCGACCCGTGTGAAGCAGGCGTAGAGCATGTCCAGGCGAGGATCGCAATTGAACTTGTCCTGCTCCAGCACCACGAGCTGGTTGCTCACGAGGCTGTCGCTGATGGACAGCGCCGCATAGCCGAAGCTGGCCGTGGACGTTGACGCCGACATCGCGAAGGAGCCGGCATAGCGCATGTCCAGGCTCGGATCGCTGGACGCCGTGAAGACCTTGCCGCAGGCGGTGTACAGCCGCGAGGTGGTCGCCGAGGTCCACACCTGGCTGCAGATTTCATGGTCGCCGTGATAGGGCGAATCGACGGCATCGCGCGGGCCGGTGGCTTCCAGCGTGACGTTGTAGATGTCATTGGGCGACACGTCCCGGGTCGAGAAATAGATGCGGTCACCGGCGGCGTGCAGTACCGGCCGCACCGGGCTGTAGATGTTGGCCGTGGCGGTCTTGTCGATGCCGCTGGCCGTGTCCACCCAGTGCAGGTAGGCCCAGGTCGGCGCCGAGCCGAAGGCGTAGATGCGGCCCTGGCCGTCCAGCACGACGGCGCCGACCGGCATGCTGACCGCAAACCGGCTGACCGCCATCGCCGCGCCCGGCGCGGTCGGCACGAGGTCAACGAGTGAGACGGCGCCGTCATGCCCCACTGCCGCGCGCCGGCCGTCGGGCGACAGCGCCACCGAGGTCGGCACCGAGGCCAGCGCGACGCTGCGCGTCTGCCCATCGGCGAGCGAGCGCAGGTTCAGCGCGGCGGCCGGCGCCTTGGACACCGACACGACGGCATCCAGGCTCGCGCTGTAGGCAGCGGCAACGACGTCATGCGGCAGCGTGACGGCGTCAGCCAGCACCTGCGGCGGTTGGCCGGCCTCGGGCTCGGCGAAGTAGCCCACCTTGAGCTTGACCGGCACGACGAAGGGGCTGCCGCGCGCGGGCGAGGCGCATTTCGAGTCGATGCAGACCTCGACGGTGATCGTGTCGTCATAGCTGCCCAAACCGAGCACGCCGGGAGACGACAGCCCGACCTGCAGATCCAGCCCGGAGTCGGTGCGCGGTGATTCGCCAATGAAGTTCAGGGCCTTTTTTGTGTAGGTCACGCGGTAGTAGTAGCCCTCGGCAGGCGGACGGTCCACCAGCAGCGCGAGCTCGACCTTCTCGACCTGGTTGCGCCGGTAAAGGTCGCGCTCCACGGTCACGCTGGACATCGACATGTGGGCGCCGATGTCGTTGGACGGGGTCACCGGCGTGGTCGTGTCGCCCGGCGTGCTCGACCCCCCGCCACCGCCGCCGCCGCAGGCGGCCAACACCAGGCAAGAGGCCATCAACGCCCACCACACACGCCTGCCCATCGCGCCCCCCGGCCTGTGGCCTTTTGATTGGGCGACGATGCTAACCCGGTCAGCGGCTTGCTTCGTTAGCACACGTATCGACCGTCAGCCGGCGATCGCGTCAAGAACCCCGCGATAGCCGCGTGACACCCGCAGCGTTCCGCCGCAACTCAACGTCAGCACCGCCTCGCCACTGGACAGGCGCTCGATGCGCCGCACGTGGGCCGGATTCACCGCGTGGCTGCGGTGCACGCGCACAAAGCGCGCGGCCCAGCCGGGGCGGCCCAGCGCATCGGCCAGCGTGGCGCGCTCCAGCAGGCTGCGCGGGGGCAGGTGCAGCTCGATGTAGTTGTCGGCTGCCGAGATCCATTGCACTTCGGCCAGCGCAATGCGCTCGCCTTCAACCCACCACTCGCCCACTGGCGCTGCGGGGCGCGCCAGCGACTCGCGCACGCGCGCCAGCGCCGCGGCCAGTCGCTCGGCCGTGTAGGGCTTGAGCAGATAGTCCAGCGCCGCCAGCTCGAAGGCCTGCAGCGCGTGCTCGGCGTGCGCCGTCGAGAAGATGATGCAGCGCACACCGGCTTCGCGCAGCGCGGCGGCCAGCTGCACGCCGTTGCCGCCGGGCATCTCGATGTCGAGCAGGGCCAGGTCGGGCGGCGTGGCGAGCGAACGCACGAGGGCCAGGGCCGACGGCGCGTCGGGCGCCTCCATCAGCTCGGCCACGTCCGTCTCGGCCGCCAGCAAGCGGCGCAGCTTGGCGCGCGCGGCAGGCTCGTCGTCGACGATCAGCGCGCGCATGGCAGCTCCACCGTCAAGCTCATGCCGCCACCGTCAGGCCCGAAATGGACGCTGGCAGCATCGGCATAGCGGGCTTCCAGCCGCTCCCGCAGATTGCGCAGCCCCAGGCCGCCATCAGGGTCGGGCGGCGAATCGGGCACAGGGGTGTCGCCATGGTTGCTGACCTTCAGATGCAGCCGCTCGCCGACGCGCTTCGCGACGACGCTGACTGTGACGCGGCCGCGATGCCGCGCCACGTCATGCTTGACGGCGTTCTCCACCGGCGCCAACAACAGCAGAGCAGGCAGCCGGCAGGCGCTCGCCGCCTCGTCGGCCTCGATATGCACGACCAGCCGCTCCGGCCCGAAGCGGGCCTGCATCAGCGCGAGGAAGGGCTGCACCAGCGCCAGCTCCTCGCCCACCGTGTGCTCGGCGCGCTGTTGGGCTGCCAGCGTCTGGCGCAGCAGGTCGGCGAGCTGGCACAGCAGCTTGTCGGCGCGCGGCACGTCCTCGTACATCACCGAGCTGATGAGGTTGAGCGTATTGAACAGGAAGTGCGGCTGCACCTGGTCGGCCAGGCGGGCCAGCCTCACCTCGGCGAGCTCGCGGCGAGCCCGGTCCAGCTCCTGCGCGCGCAGGGCCGCCGCCTGGGCCATCCAGACCCCGCGCGAGATCAGGCAGAAGCTGAGATAGCTGACGGCGTCCTTGCCACCCTCAAAGACAAGCACCGTGGCCAGATCGTCTGGGTGGTAGTCCACGCCTGCGAGGCCGTAGACCGCAAAACGCAGGCCGAACATGCCGGCGATGTGCAGCAGGCTGAACAGGGGCATCGCGGCCGCATGCGCCGCCAGCTGGCGCTGCCAGGACCGGCCCCGCAGTTGGCCCAGCAAGGCATGCACACCCAGGGCCAGCAGGCCGATGACGCTGACCGAGCTGAACTCCCACAGGAACGGCTCCCAGGGGTGGGTGCCGCCCGAAAGGCGGTAGGTCTGCAGCGCGGAGATGCTCAGCAGCAGGCCGATGATGGCCAGCACGGCGACATAAGGCAGGCGCCAGCGGCGCGGCAGGATGGTCATGCCGCGAGGTTAGCCCGGGCAGGGGCTGCGCCTCGGCGCTTCGCCCCGGCCAGGGCGCCATTCGTCCCAGGACCGTCAGCGGTTGGGCCGTGGTTTGCTGTCGGCCGCGCCGTGCTCGCCACCCTTCACCATGCCGCCGCGGCGATCGGCATCCAGCCCCGGCGTAGCGCGCAGGTCAGTGTCAACCTGACCCTGCTTCAGATCGCGCGCCGCACGATCCACCTGAGGGTCGGGCTTGGCATTGGTCGCCGAGTTCTGCTGGTCACGCTCGTGCGGCAGCGACGGCTTGCCCTCGGGGCGAGCGGCGTCGGGGTTGATGGTCTTGCTCATCGCCTGGCGTGGCTCTTGCCAGCCTGCTCGGCGTCGCGCATCTCGCGGGCCTCCTCGATGCTGCGCGGCGCGGCCTCGCGGGCGGCTGGTTCCACACCGCCGCTTTTCACGAACTTCTCGGCGGACTCGCGGTGGCGGCGCGCGGCGTCGTAATTGCCTTYGCCCTGCAGACCGTCGCCCTGGGTCGGGCTTTTGGAGGTGGATTTCATCGCGGGCTCCGGAAGAAGATCAGTTGAACAACTTTCGGCGACGAGCGCAGCGGTCGCGGTCATCCAGGCCGCCTTCGCCCTGTCGGCGCAGGCCGACAGGGCGGTCGCGGCGGCGCGCCGTCCTACAAAGCGCGCAGTCGGCGTCCGGGCCACTGGCAAGACGGCGCGGCAGAGCATGGGTCGTCATGTCCTCCACCCCTGCTGCCTCACTGCCTCCGCCCGCCGACACCGCAAGCACCGGCGAGGGCAAGGCGCATTGGGAAGGCGAAGGCCCGCAGTGGCGCCTGGTGCTGGCGGGCGACGGCGCCGATGTGGCACTGCCCAAACCGCCCGCCGAGTTGCCGGTGGCGGCGGGCACGCGGCTGGGCTTTGACAGCTCGGCGCTGTCGCACTGGCAGCCACCACTGGCCGGCGCGCTGTGGCAGCTGCTGGCACCGCTGGCGCGAGGCGGCGTGCAACTGGACCTGGCTGGCCTGCCGCGCGGCCTGCAGCCGCTGCTGTCGCTCAGCCTGCCCAAGACCGAGGTTGCGCAGAAGAAGAAACCAGCCGCCGATGACGAGCCTCAGGCGGAGCCCGAATGGCGCAAGACCCTGGTCTTCGTCGGCGACATGCTGGGCGCCGTCGGCCGGCTGGCGCGGGGCAAGAGCGCTATGCGCATGAGCGACTGGCTGTGGCAGATCGAGCAGACCGGCCCGCGCAGCCTGCCCATCGTGCTGCTGGTCAGTTCGCTGGTGGGGCTGATCGTGGCCTACATGGGCGCCGAGCAGCTGAAGCGMTTCGGCGCGCAGAGCTACATCGCCAATCTCGTCACCGTCGGCGTCGTGCGCGAGATCGCGGCCCTCGTCGTCGGCATCGTGCTGGCCGGCCGCGTGGGTGCGGCCTTCGCGGCCCAGATCGGCAGCATGCGCGCCGGCGAGGAGATCGACGCGCTGACGACGCTGGGCGTGGACCCGATCGAGCACCTGGTGCTGCCGCGCATGCTGGCCCTGCTGGTGACCGGCCCACTGCTGACGCTGTGCGCTGGCGCCGCAGGCCTGGCCGTGGGCTGCGGCGTGGCCGTCGTGCTCTACGACGTGCCGGCCGCGGCCTACCTGGCGACGACGCGCGAGGCGCTGGAGGGCTGGGACCTCTTCGTCGGCCTGCTCAAGGGCAGTGTGTATGCGGTGCTGGTGGCACTGGCCGGCTGCCGCCAGGGGCTGAATGCCGGTCGCAGCGCCCAGGCAGTGGGCGAGGCGACGACGGCGGCGGTCGTGCAGGCCATCGTCTGGATGGTGGTGGCTGCCTCGGCGCTGACCGTCATCTTCCAAAGGCTAGACATCTGATGGACAAGGGCGAGGTCCTGATGCGTGTCGAGAACCTCAGCCTGCACGCCGGCGGCAAGGAGTTGCAGCATGGCCTGAACTTCGAGGTCAAGGCGGGTGAGGTGCTCGCCATCGTCGGCGCCAGCGGCTGCGGCAAGAGCACACTGCTGCGCCACATGATCGGGCYGCAGACGCCGCAGACCGGCCGCGTGCTGTGGACGGCCGGCGGCAAGGAACGCGATGTGCACGGCGACGATCCGCCGCGGCGCGAGATCGGCGTGGCCTTCCAGGCCGGCGCGCTGTGGAGCAGCATGACCGTCGGCGAAAACATGATGCTGCCGCTGGAGCTGTATACCGAGCTGGACGAGGCCGAGCGCGAACGCCAGGCCCGCTTCAAGCTCGCCTTGGCGGGTTTGAACGACCCCGCCACCTTCGACGCCGAACCGGCCGCGCTGTCGGGTGGCATGCGAAAGCGCGCGGCCATCGCCCGCGCGCTGATGCTGGACCCGCCGCTGCTGTGCCTGGACGAGCCCTCGGCCGGCCTGGACCCGCTGACCTCGGCGCGGCTGGACGACCTCATCAAGCAGCTGAAGAACGATGTCGGCTCGGCCATCGTGCTCGTCACGCACGAACTGGAGAGCCTGTTTGCCGTGGCTGACCGCGTGCTCTTTCTCGACGTCGAAGCACACACGGCCACGGCGCTCGGACCGCCGGCAGAGCTGCGAGATCAAGGGCCCGAGCCGGTGCGCGAGTTCCTGACCCGTGGCCAGTACGAACCGCAGAAGGAAGCCGCGTGAAGCGCCGCCGCGCCAGCCCCCTGGCCATCGGCGCCTTCGTCGTCGGTGCGCTGGCCCTGTTCGCCGTGGCCCTCGTCGTGCTGCCGGGCCAGCACTGGTTCAAGCAGCCGCAACGCGTCGTGATGTTCTTCTCCGGCTCGGTGTTCGGGCTGCAGAAGGGCGCGCCGGTGGTATTCCGTGGCGTGCGCATTGGCGACGTGACCGACATCAGCGTGCACTACGACAGGGAAACCGACAGCTTCGCCATCCCCGTCGTTGCCCAGCTGGATGCCGACGCCGTGCGCGGCCTGAACGGCCGCAACGACAGCGACGACATCGGCCACGCCTTGCCTGCCCTCATCAAGCGCGGCCTGAGCGCCCAACTCGGCACGCAAAGCCTGCTGACCGGCCAGCTCTACATCGACCTGGACATCCGCACCAAGCAGCGCGGCACGCTGCGCGGGGGCTTTCGCGGCGACATGACGGAGATCCCGACCGTCGCGACCGCCTTCCAGGCGCTGAAGAACCAGCTCGAGAGCGTGGACCTGCGCAAGGTCCTCGATGACCTGAGCCAGATCGCAAATTCTGCTCGCTCGCTGATCGCAGCGCCCGAGTTGAAGCAGGGCCTGAAGGACTTCGCGGCCACCGCGGGCCACGCGCGCAAGCTGGCCGCCCAACTGGAGCAGCGCGCCGCGCCGCTGACGCGCGGCGCCGAACGCGCCATGGCCAGCGTGGATAGAGCTGGCGACAAGGTGTCCGGCGCGGCTGACAAGGTGGGCGTCGGCGCCGACAAGGCCAGTGCCGTGCTCGACCCGAACGGCCCGGTCATGCGGGACCTGCAACGGGCCCTCGCAGAGCTGAGCCGCGCCAGCGCCTCGCTGCAGGAGGCCGCGAGCAGCGATGGCCCCTTGCTGCAGCAGACCGAGCGCACGATGCGCGACTTGTCGCAAGCGGCGCGGGCCTTGCGACAGCTCGCCAACACGCTGGACGCGCAACCCGAGGCGCTGCTGCGCGGCCGCAAGCCCGACACCACGCCTGCACCGGAGCCCGCACGATGAAGCCGATCGCCCTGCACCGCCGAGACCTGGTCCTGGGCCTGCTGGCCGCGGCCACCCTGGCCGGATGCGCCACGCGCGACGCGCCGCCGCGCCGCCTCTATGGCCTGACAAGCACGCCGCCCCTGCCGGCCAGTGCCAAACCCGGCCAGGATGGCCGCGCCTGGGTGCTGAGCCCGCAGATCGCGCTGCCCGAACTGCTGGACCGCGACGAGATCCTGGTTGCCGAGGGCAGCGCGGGCCTGAGGCCCTGGCCCGAGGCGCGCTGGGCCGAGCCGCTGCGTGACGCGCTGCCGCGCGTGCTGGCCGAGGACCTGGGGCGGCTGCGCCAGCCCTACCCGGTCACGTTGGGCGCCAAGTCGCAGCCCGACAACGGCGCGGAGTCGCTGCGCCTGGTCGTGCAGGTCGATGAATGGCTGGCTCGCCAGGATGGCGGTGGCCTGCAGCTGACGCTGCGCGCGCGCTGGCGCTGGGCACCGCTGCACGCGCCGATCAATACCGCCCTGCCTGCCGCCGGCGCCGCCGAGCTGACCGTCCCGTGCGCGGCGAACGCCGATGCACTGGCCGACGCTTACCGTCGCAGCATCCTGGAGCTGGCCGCACGCATGGTCGCGGCCTCCTGAACCCGTCACTTCAGGGAGACCCTGAGGTGATCGCGCGGCTGGCGCGGAAACAATGGCGGCCGCAGGGGCGGCTGCCTCGCTTAAAAAAGAACCGCGCCCGGGCCGCCCGAGGGCGCCCGAGGGAGTAAGTGATGCTGGAAAGTTTGAGGTCCTGGGTCTTCGTGCTGGCGCTGCTGATCGGTGGGCCTTATGTGATGTTCAGCGGCGCAAACGACTCGYGCGACATCAAGCGCCTGCAGGCCAATGGCCGCGAGACCACCGCCACCGTGGAAAGCATCGAGTGGCGCAAGAAGCGCAGCGGCTCGGAGAGCGGTTTCCGCGGCCACATCGTCTTCAAGACGGAGGCCGGCAACCTGGTCAACGCCGAGATCGGCCTGCCCCAGCAACAGGGCCAGGCCATGAAGGACGGCAAGGCCGACCCCATGGTCAAGGTGCGCTACCTGCCCAATGAACCCAGCGTCGTGCGCTTGGCCGACATGCAGGACAACACCAGCGAAACCCGCTGGATCGGCGCAGTCATGTTCCTCGCCGGCCTGGGCCTGTTGTGGTGGCGCTGGCGCAAGAACTCGGCGGGGCCGGCGGCAGTCGCGGCTTGACGGAAGTGGGGCCGGCGATGCCGGCCCCGGATCACWGCGCCACCGTCAAGCGGGCCGCGAACGCCTTGTGCACGCCCAACAGGGCGGCGGCGCGCTGGGTCTGTACCTGGATCAGCGCGTCTGCCGCTGCCAGGCGCTCCTGCTCGACGCTGAGCAGCGCGTAGAAGTCGGTCACGCCGGCCTCGTAGCGCTTCAAGGCCAGCTCGCGGGCACGCCGCGTCGCGTCGGCGGCGGTGGCCTGGGCGGTGGCTTGCAACTCCGTTTCGCGCAGCGTCGACAGGCTGCCCTGGGCGTCCTGCAGGGCCGTCAGTTGGGCCTGCTCGGCACCCGCGACAGCAGCTTCATAGCCAGCGCGAGCCGCACTCTCTTCCGCCTTGCGAGCGCCGAAGTCGAGAAAATTCCAGTTCAGCGCCGCGGCCAGGCTGTGGATCTGCGTACCGCTCTTGAACAGGTCGCCAGCGCTGCCGGCGCTCCAGCCGATTTGGCCGGTCAGGCCCAGGCTGGGCCAGCGAGCGGCCCAGGCGACATGAGCGCGTGACGCGGCAGCCTGGGCGCGCACGGCGGCGGCCTTCACGTCAGGGCGTTGGGCCAACAGGCCGGCGGGGTCAGGCAGCTGCCCCAAGCTGATGAGGCGGGGTTCGGGCATGGCAGGCAGGGGGTCGCTGTCGGCCTTGTCGCAGTCGGCTGGCGGCTGGCCGCGCAGCACGTCGAGCTGCAGCCGCGTGAGGCAGGCCGCGTTGCGCAGCGCCGGGACGCTGGCCGAGGTCTGCGCCACCAAGGCTTCAGCGCGGGCCTGGTCCAGCGCGGTGCCGCGGCCGGCGCCGACGCGGGCCTTCACCAGATCGAGCAGCTGGTTCTGCACGACCAGGGTCTCCTTGGCCAGATTCAGGCGGTGGCCGAGGCCGATGAGCTGGGTCTGCAGGTTCAGCGCCGTACCGGCCAGGCTGAGCTGGGCGGCGTCACGATCGAGCGCTGCGCCTTCGGCGTCATAGCTGGCGGCCCGGGCGTTGGATGCGGCGCGGCCCCACAGGTCCACCTCCCAGCCCGCCGTCGCATTGACGCCGTAACTGGTGAAGTTGTTGAACACGCCCTGCTCGTTGGGCGCGCGCTGGCGGCTGGCGCTGGCACCCAGGCCCACGGTCGGGAAGCGCTGGGCACCGGCGGCCGTCGCAAAGGCTTCGGCCTGCTTCAGCCGCGCGGCGGCGGCACGCAGGTCCCGGTTGTTGGCCAGCACCTCGTCGACGACGCGCTGCAGCTGGGCGCTGTCGACGAAGGCGGCGGTCATGGTCGCGGCGCCAGGATTGGCCCCGGCCTCGATGGCAGGCAACTGAGCGAAGCTCGCGGGCGCCAGGTTCTGCGGTCCGGAGGAGAGGCCGGGCGCGGCGCATCCGGCCAGCAGGACGGCGGCGGAAGCGGCGGCGAGAGGGGTCAGGCGGGCGAGCATTTCAGTGGCCCTCCTTCTTGGGTGCAGCATCGTCGATGCCGGGATGGAAGGCATGCGCGGAAGCGTCGATCTGGGCACGCACCGTGGCGGCGCGGGCGCGACGCTTCTGGGTGCTGGCGCGCAGCAGGCTGTAGAAGACCGGCGTCAGGAAGATGCCGAACAGCGTCACGCCCAGCATGCCGGCGAACACGGCAATGCCCATGGCACGGCGCATCTCGCTGCCCGCACCGCTGCCCAGGATCAGCGGGATGACGCCGGCGCAAAACGCAATGGACGTCATCAGGATGGGGCGCAGCCGCAGCCGGCAGGCCTCGATGACGGCCTCGCGGATGGTCTTGCCCTGCTCCTCCAGCTCCTTGGCGAACTCGACGATCAGGATGGCGTTCTTGCACGCCAGGCCGACCAGCACGACGAGCGCCACTTGCGTGAAGATGTTCAGGTCACCGGCCTGCCCGAACGGCGGAAAGTGCGACAGCCACACGCCGAACAGCGCCGACAGGATGCACATCGGCACGATCAGGATGATGGCCAGCGGCAGGCTCCAGCTCTCGTACTGGGCAGCCAGCACCAGGATGACGAGCAGCACCGAGAACAGCAGCACCGCGGCGAGCGTCGGGATCTGCACGTTGAGCACCGGCACGTTGACGCTGCGGGTCAGGCGGTCCTGGTAGCTGAGCTCGGTGAACTCATAGCCGAAGCCGCGCGGCAGGTTCTTCAGCAGGGTCTCGATCTCGCCTTCGGCCTGGCCGCTGGAGAAGCCCGGCTTGGGCGCCCCGTTGACGTCGGCCGACGGGAAGCCGTTGTAGCGCGTCACGCGCGTCGGGCCGAAGGTCGGCTCGACGCTCATCAGCGAACCCAGCGGCACCATGTCGCCGACACCGTTGCGGGTCTTGAGCTGGACGACGTCCTCGGCCTTGGCGCGGAAGGGCGCGTCGGCCTGCACGATGACCTGGTAGGTCTTGCCGAACTTGGTGAAGTCGTTGACGTACAGCGAGCCGAGGTTGATCTGCAGCGTGTCGTAGATGGACGCGAGCGGCACGCCCATCTGCTTGGCCTTGACGCGGTCGACGTTGGCGAACAGCTGCGGCACGTTGATGTCGTAGTTGGAATACGGCTGGCCGATGGAGGTGTTCTGGTTGCCGTAGATCTGGCCCAGCGTGCCCCAGACGGCGCCATACAGGGCCTGTTCGCCCTGGCTGCTGCGGTCCTGCACCTGCACCTTGAAGCCGCCGGCAATGCCCAGCCCGTCGACCGGCGGCGGCGGCACGACGAACATGCGCGCGCCCTGGATCTGCTGGATGGCACCGTTGACCTGGCCGAGGATGGCCTCCTTGCTCTTCTCGCGCGAGGTGCGCTCGTCAAAGCTCTCCAGGCCGAAGAAGACGATGCCCTCGTTGGGCGCGGCCGAGAAACCGGCGCTGGACAGGCCGGGGAAGGCCACCGAGTCCTTGATGCCGGGCACCTTCAGCGCGATCTCGCTCATGCGGCGGATGACTTCCTCGGTGCGGTCCAGGCTGGCGCCGGCCGGCAGTTGGGCAATGCCGATCAGGTACTGCTTGTCGGGCGCGGGCACGAAGCCGCTGGGGATGCGTGCCAGCAGCAGGGCCGTGGCGCCGAGCAGCAGCGCATAGACGACCAGCGCGAGCGACTTGCGCTTCAGGATGCCGGTGACGCCGCGGCCGTAGTCCTCCGAGCGGCGGTGGAAGAAGCGGTTGAACCAGTTGAAGAAGCGGCCGAACACCTTGTCCATGCCGCGCATCAGCGCGTCCTTGGGCGCGTCATGCGGGCGCAGCAGGATGGCGGCCAGCGCCGGCGACAACGTCAGCGAGTTGAAGGCCGAGATCACCGTCGAGATGGCGATGGTGACGGCGAACTGCTTGTAGAACTGGCCCGACAGGCCCGGCACGAGCGTCAGCGGGATGAACACCGCGCACAGCACCAGGGCGATGGCGATGATGGGGCCCGAGACCTCCTGCATGGCCTTGACGGTGGCCGCATGCGGCGTCAGACCATCCTGGATGTTGCGCTCGACGTTCTCGACCACGACGATGGCGTCGTCCACGACGATACCGATGGCCAGCACGAGGCCGAACAGCGTCAGCGTGTTGATGGAGAACCCGAGCAGCAGCAGCACGGCGAAGGTGCCGATGATGGACACCGGCACGGCTACCAGCGGAATGATGGAAGCGCGCCAGGTCTGCAGGAAGATGATGACGACCAGCACCACCAGGCCGACGGCCTCGAACAGCGTGTGCACGACCTTCTCGATGGAGGTCTGCACGAAGCGTGTCGGGTCATAGACGATGGCGTAGTCCACGCCCTTGGGGAAGCTGGGCTTGAGCCTCTCCATGGTCTTGCGCACGTTGTCCGAGATGGCCAGCGCGTTGGAGCCAGGCGCCTGGAAGATGGCGATGGCCGCGGCTTCCTTGTTGTTCAGCAGGCTGCGCAGCGCATAGGTGTTGGCGCTGATCTCGACGCGGCCGACGTCCTTCACGCGCACCAGGGCACCGGTCTTGGGCTCGCTGCGCACGACGACGTCGCCGAACTCTTCCTCGCTGACGAGGCGGCCCTGCGCGTTGATGGCGAGCTGGAAGTCCGTGCCCTTGGGCGACGGCGAGGCGCCGACCACACCGGCCGCCACCTGTGTGTTCTGCTCGCGGATGGCGCCGACGACATCACTGGCCGTCATGTTGCGGGCGGCGAGCTTTTGCGGGTCCAGCCAGATGCGCATGGCGTAGTCGCCGGCGCCGAAGCTCAGCACCGAGCCCATGCCGGGCACGCGCAACAGGTCGTCGCGCACATTGAGCGTGCCGTAGTTGCGCAGGTAGAGGGCGTCGCGCGAGTTGTCCGGGCTGACCAGGTGGACCACCATGGTCAGGTTGGACGCGGCCTTCTCGGTCGTAACGCCGATCTGGCGCACGATGTCGGGCAGGCGCGGCAGGGCGCGGTTGATGCGGTTCTGCACCGCGGTCTCGGCGGCTTCCGGGTGGGTGCCGATCTTGAAGGTGACAGTCAGCGTCATGCCGCCGTCGCCGGTGGCCTGGCTGTCGAAGTAGAGAACGTTCTCGAGGCCGTTGATCTGCTCCTCGAGCGGCGTGGCCACCGTCTCGGCGATGACGCGCGGGTTGGCGCCGGGGTACTGGGCACGCACGACAACCTGGGGCGGCGCGACCTCGGGGTACTCGGAGATCGGCAGTAGCGGGATGGCCAGCGCGCCGATCAGGAAGATGAAGAGGGACAGGACGGTCGCGAAACGCGGCCGGTCGATGAAGAAGCGTGAGATGTCCATGGCAGGGGCCGCCTTTGTTTACTTCGAGGCGGCGGAGGCCGGAGCGGAGGCGGGAGCCGGGGCAGCGCCCGGTGCGCCCGGCGGCGCGGCGGGGATGGGCATGCCCTTGTCGTCGACCTTCAGCACCTGCGGCGTGACCGGCGCGCCGGGGAAGGCACGCAGCAGGCCGTCGACGATGACCATCTCGCCGGCCTTGACGCCATCGACGACGCGCATGCCGTCGATCAGCGCGCCCGGCGTGACGGGGCGGGGTTGCACGATGTTGTTGGGGCCGACGATGAGGACGATCTTGCGCGTCTGGTCGGTCGTGATCGCGCGGTCGGGCACGACGACGGCGTTGTAGTTGCCGCTGCCGACCAGCTTGATGCGGGCGAACAGGCCCGGCGTGAACAGGCCCTGCTTGTTGTCGAACACCGCGCGGCCGCGGATGGAGGCGGTGGCCGGGTTCAGGCGGTTGTCGACGAAGTCCATCTTGCCGGCGTGCGGATAGCCCTGCTCGTTGGACAGGCCCATCTGCACCGGGTTGGCGACGTCGCGCGATGAGGTGCGGCTGCCGTCGCGGGCGGCGCGCATGTACTTCAGGTAG
Organism: Roseateles sp. P5_E11; assembly: GCF_054049355.1. Classification (NCBI taxonomy): domain Bacteria; kingdom Pseudomonadati; phylum Pseudomonadota; class Betaproteobacteria; order Burkholderiales; family Sphaerotilaceae; genus Roseateles; species Roseateles sp. P5_E11. The sequence goes on from NZ_JBFUMO010000060.1 coordinate 14,294, forward strand.
GTTGCCTCGCTGGCGTCGAAGTAGGCGTAGACCTTGTCGCTGGAGACGACGGTCGTCAGCACCGGGTCGCCCACGCCGACGAGGTTGCCCGGCGTCACGTTGGCGCGCGAGGTGCGGCCGCTGACCGGCGCCGTCACGCTGGCGTACTCGACATTGAGCTTGGACTGCACCAGGGCCGCCTCGGCCGCCTTCTGGTTGGCCTCGGCCGAGCGCAACGCCGAGCGCAGCTGGTCGATCTCCTGCTGGCTGACGGCGTTGATGCTGATCAGCTTCTCGGAGCGGGCCAGATCGGTCTTGGCGAGCTCGGCCTGGGTCCGGGCTGCAGCGATCTGCGCCTCCACCCGCGCCACGTCGGCCTTGAAGGCGCGGGCGTCGATGGTGAACAGCGGGTCGCCCTTCTTGACGAGCTGGCCTTCCTTGAAGCGCACCGCGTCGACGGTGCCAGCGACGCGGGAGCGCACGTCGACGGTATCCGGCGCTTCCAGGCGGGCGGTGAACTCGTCGAACTCCTGCACTTCGCGCTGGGTGGCAGGTGCCACCGACACGGGCGGCGGGCCGCCATGAGCCCCCGGGCCGCCGCCGCCCTCCTGCTTCTGACCACAGGCGGCGAGCAGGGCGATGAGGACGGGAGACAGGGTCAGCGCCAGATTCTTCTTKGACATGGGGGGCTCCGAATGCAAGCGGGCGACTGTAAGCACATCGACCCGACGCCGTTACCCCAAAACCTAAAGCCCATTCAGGCTGCTGACATTCCTTGTCAACAGTGCGGAACTGTGAACAGCAGGTTGTTTGCGCGCTGGCTCCGTGGCGGCCAGCCGTCGGCAGGCTCCGAGCCCTTGCGCCCCAGCGGTTCGCGCGCAAACAGCCGTCAAAAGCCGCCGGGCGCGCGGACCCGGCGGCTTTCTGACGTAACGCACGGGTTTCATGACCCCGTGCAGATGATTTATTAGTGGACGCCGTGCATCTTCTTCTTCATCCAGGGCGTCAGCAGCATCAGGATGACGCCAGCGCCGATGGGGATGGCCGTGAAGATCAGGAAGAAGATAGACATCGAGTAGTGGTTGGAGATGTCATCGATGTAGGAGCCCGTCACGCCGGCCAGCTTGTTGGCGATGGCCGTGTTCAGGAACCAGACGCCGAACATCAGCCCCAGCAGGCGTGCGGGCGCCAGCTTGGAGATATAGGACAGGCCCACGGGCGACAGGCAGAGCTCGCCCATGGTGTGCAGCAGATAGGCCAGGCTCAGATAGAGCATGCTGACCTGGGCCGTCTTGGCACCCTGAGGGATGCCGGCCGAGCCATAGGACAGGGCCGCAAAACCCAGGCCGAGCAGCACGAGGCCGACGCCGAACTTGACCGGACCGGCCGGGTTCCAATGCCTCTCCCACATCTTGGAGAACATCGGTGCCAGGATGACGAGGAAGAAGGAGTTCAGCACGCCGAACCAGCTGGCCGGCACCTCGGACTGCTCCAGCGCGAACTCGCGCGCCAGCATCCAGATCACCAGGCCCCAGATGACGGCGAAGGCCAGGCCCAGCATGCCGTTGGCCAGCAGGTAGCGGCTGCCGGTGCTGCGGTTGAGCTTCCACAGCAGCCAGGTCAGGATCACGGCCGGCAGCACCGTCATCAGCGAGTTGACGACCTTGAAGATGAAGCCGCTGGTGCCCACCAGCGCACGGTCGGTGTAGTCGGCCGCAAAGATGGTCATGGACCCGCCGGCCTGCTCGAAGGCGAACCAGAAGAAGATCGTGAAGAAGGAGAAGACGAAGATGGCTTTCAGCCGGTCGGCCACGACATGGGCCGGCGCTTCGTCAGCCGCAGCCGCAGCAGCGGCCTTGGCGCGATCCTCGACCTTCGGGGGCGCGCCGATGTCGCCGAAGATGTGCTGGCTGAAATAGAACTGCAGCGCACCCAGGATCATGAACAGGCCCGCGAGGCCGAAGCCCAGGTGCCAGGACACCTTCTCGCCGATGTAGCCGCACAGCAGGATGCCGAAGAAGGCGCCGGCATTCACGCCCATGTAGAACAGCGTGTAGCCGCCGTCGCGGGCGTTGTCTTCCTTGGGGCCGTAGAGCTGGCCGACGATGGCCGACACATTGGGCTTGAACAGGCCCGTGCCCAGCACGACGAGGCCGAGGCCGATGTAGAAGCTCGGCACCGTGTTCAGGAACATCGAGATGTGGCCGGCCGCGATGACGAAGCCGCCGAACAAGACGGCGCGGCGCGTGCCGAGGTAGCGGTCCGCCAGGTAGCCGCCCAGCACCGGCAGCAGATAGGCCATGCCCGTGTACCAGCCATACAGCGACGTTGCCTCGGCACGGCTCCAGCCCCAGCCGCCCTTGGCGACCTCGGTCACGAGGAAGAGCACCAGCAGGCCGCGCATGCCGTAGTAGGAGAAGCGCTCCCACATCTCGGTAAAGAACAGCACGAAGAGCTGATTGGGCTGGCCGAGGATGGTCGCCGGGGTAGGCGCCGCTCGGCCGGCCGTGGCCGGGTTGGCCACGGGGGTGGTGGTAGTCACGTCAGTCGTTCCAGGTGAAACCGCGAGGAGGCGGGCGGGTAGCCCGTGCGGAAGCCTGGAATTGTCCCGCCAGCAGGGCGTTTTCCGCGGACGGGCGGCCCAGGGATTGCCCTGGGTCGGTTCAAGCCCGCGGTATGCCGAGGAACTCAGGGCGCAGCGGCGTGCGGTGCGCCCGCGGCGGCGGCGAGAACGGGCTCACGCTCCGGCAGGATGTAGACCAGGCTCTTGCCAGCGCCCAGTGTGGGCAGCACGACCTCGTCGAAGAAGGCCGGTTCGACGACGACGCAGCCCAGCGTGATGCGACGGTCTTCCAGCCTGGCCGAGGCCAGGCGCTCTGGGCGGCGCTGGCTGGCCGGCGCGGGACGCAGCCGGTGGATGGCAAGGTTGGCTTCGTAGTCGAACCAGACAATGCGCTCGCCGTTCAGGTTGACGCCCGGCTGGGCTTCAAAGCGGCCGGCCGGTGTCACGCGTTCGTTGACCTTGAGCGCCGCCGGCTGCTTGCCGCGCGAGCTCTGCGGCTCCTGGTCACCGGGCGTCAGGCCCAGCAACACGGGGGCGCGGCCGACGAGACTACCGTCCGCGGCATAGATCGACAGCGTCGCCTGGCGCTTGTCAACGATGGCAAAAGGGCGGCCGTCCCGGGCGTCACTGGCCACCGGCCTTGAGATGACCTGCGCACCAGCCGAAGCCGTCGCAAAAAGGCTCCACACCGTGGCGATGCCACACATGACCGCCCTGGCCTGATCTGCCCAACTGCTGCCCACTCGACGCCCCTTGTACCGGGCGGCGCAACCATCGCGCCTGCCTTGGCGGGCAGTCTAGGAAAGCAGTCTTGTAACCAACAGACAAGGACTTCACGGTTTGGCGTTGTTACCTCGTCTTGACCCGGCCTGGGCCAGCAYCTGGGGCGGTGCAGCGCCTGGGAAGAAGGCCATCAGGGATTTCTTTTCCGGCAGCACGTAGACAACGGCACGGCTCTGGCCCAGGTTGGGCAGGACGGTGCGCTCGAAGAAATCGACGGGAACGTTGATGCAGCCCCAGCTGATGCGGTTGTCGGCCGCCGTCTTGGTGGCCAGGCGCTCCAGGCGGCGCTCCTTGGGGTTGGAGTTGATCACGCGGTGCATGGACACGGCGGCGTCGTAGTCCACCCAGACGACCTCCTTGCCGTCGGCGTTGCGGCCAGGGGCCGACACGAAGCGGCCGGCCGGCGTCGTGCGCTCCTGCGGCTTGATCTGCTCGATGCTCTTGCTGCCGATGCCAGCCACCGTGAGGTCGCCGGAGGCATAGCCGAGCAGCACTGGGCTGGTGCCGAGCAGGCGGCCGCCGGGGCTGAAGACATACACCTGGGCGCGGCGCTTGTCGATGATGGCGAAGGCGCTGCTGCCGTTGTCGGCCTCGCGCACGGCCCAGGCGGCCACGCGGGTCACGTCCAGCGGCGCACGGACCTTGCCGAAGTCAAGCTGGCGGTCGATGACCGCGGGCGGCTGGGTTGGGGCGGGCGCCTTGGCGACAGCCACCGGGCGATGGGCGGACGCCACGGCGGGCTTGCGCTTGAAGCTGCCGCTAAAGAAGGTGAAGAAAACGGCCAGTGCCAGGGCAGCGATGACGCCACCCTGGCCGAGGCCGATGAGGATGTCACGCCGCCGGGCTGCGGCGGCGAGATCAGCGCGTTCTCCGAAACGCATGGTTTGTGACGGAGGCAGCGCTCAGCCGACGACGATCAGTGACGGTCGGCGCGGGGGGCGGGCGCAGCCGGCTGGTCGTACGACGGGCTCGGCGTG
>NZ_JBFUMO010000061.1:0-18503 GCF_054049355.1 Roseateles sp. P5_E11
GGCAATGAGCAGCGCCCTCAGCCCGTGTAGATCACCACACCTTGCAATGCTGCCCCGCCGGCTTCACCAGCTTGGCGCCCGGCTTGCACGCAAAGGCCTTCTCGAACTCCGGCATGTTGACGACGACGCCGTTGATGCGCCAGCGCGCCGGCGAGTGCGGGTCGACCTTGGCCTGCACGCGCAGGGCTTCGGGGCGGGCATCGGCGCAGTCCCACTGCGCGAAGCCGACGAAGAAACGCTGCTCGGGCGTCAGGCCGTCGCGGTTCTCAAGGGTCTTGCCGGTCATGTGGGCCTTCCAGGCCTCCCAGGCCAGCACCAGGCCGCCGAGGTCGGCGAGGTCTTCGCCCAGCGTCAGCTTGGAGTTGATCTTGATGTCGTCGACGACGGTGTAGGTGGCGTACTGGTCGGCCACGCAGGCGGCGCGCTTCTCGAATTCCTTGCCGTCCTTCTTGGTCCACCAGTTCTTCAGGTTGCCCTGGGCGTCGAACTGGCGGCCTTCGTCGTCGAAGCCATGGGTCAGCTCGTGGCCGATGGTGCCGCCGGTGTTGCCGTAGTTGGGTGCCTCGTCGAGAGCTGCGTCGTACAGCGGCGCCTGCAGCACGCCGGCGGGGAAGTTGATGTCGTTCATCTGCGCGTCGTAATACGCGTTCACCGTCTGCGGCGTCATGCCCCACTCGCCACGGTCCAGCGGCTGGCCGATCTTGGCCAGGCGGCGCTTGGCTTCGAAGGCATTGCCGCGCATGACGTTGCCCAGGAAATCGCCAGGCTGCACGGCAAAGGCCGAGTAGTCGCGCCAACGCTCGGGGTAGCCCACCTTGTTGACGATGGCCTTGAGCTTGGCGTGGGCGCGGGCCTTGGTCTCGGCGCTCATCCAGGCCAGGCTGTCGATGGAGCGACCCATCGCCACCTCGATCTCGTCGGTCATCTGCACCGCCGCGGCCTTCAGGTCGGGCGTGAAGTTGCGCGCGATGAATTCCTGGCCCAGGGCCTCGCCGAGCTGCACGTCGACGAGCTGCACGCAGCGCTTCCAGCGGGGCTTCAGCTGGGGCGTACCGTGCAGGGTCTGGCCGTAGAAGTCGAAGTTGGCCTGCACGAAACCGTTGTCCAGCGCGGGGCTGAGGCTGCTGGCCAGCTGCCAGCGCAGATAGGTCTTCAGGTCCGCCAGGCTCATCGCGTTGAGGCGCGCGCCGAGTGCCTTGAAGAAGGCCGGCTCGGTGACGTTGTAGCGGGCATGCCAGGGCGTGGTGCCCAGGGCCGCCTGGTAGCTGGCCCAGTCGAAGCCGGGCATCAGCGCCTTCAGGCCGCGCGCGTCGACGACGTGGAAGGTCTTGTAGGGGTCGCGCTTGTCGACCTTGGAGAGCGACGCGCGGGCCAACGTGGTCTCGGTGGCCAGCACGCTGCGCGCCCCCGCCTTGGCGGCCTCGGGTGTGTCGCCCAGCAACTCGAAGATGCGGGCCACATGGGCCTCGTAGGCGGTGCGGATCTTCAGCGTCTTGTCGTCACGTTTGAGGTAGTAGTCGCGGTCGGGCAGGCCCAGGCCGCCGGCCGAGGCGAAGGCGATCTGGCGCGTGGCGTCGGCAAAGTCCTGGCCTGCGCTGAAGCCGAAGAAGAGGCGGTCATTGCCGGCCGCCAGTTGCAACTCGGCGAGCAGGGGCGGCAGGGCCTTCTTGTCCTTCAGCGCGGCAATGCGGTCCAGCGTCGGCTGCAGGCCCTTGAGCCCGGCGGCCTGCACGGCGCCTTCGTCCATGCAGGCGGCGAAGTAGTCACCCAGCTTGGCTTGAGGCCCCGTGCGCTCGGCGCCCGGCTGGCCCAGCTTGTTCAGCACGCCCCACAGGTAGCGCTGGTTCTCGTTGGCCATCTTGGCGTAGACCGACCAGCGCGACTGGTCGGCCGGGATGGGGTTGGCCTTGGTCCAGGCGCCGCAGGCGTAGCGGTAGAGGTCGTCGCAGGGGTCGGCGCTGCGGTCCATGGCCGTCACGTCCAGGCTGGGCGTGTAGGGCAGGGCATCCAGCGGACCTTCCGCAGCATTGGGGCCGGCCGCGTGGGCCAATGTCGCCGCCAGCAAGGCGGGGAGCAGCAGTCGTTTCATGGTGGGCGAGGAATTTGAAGTGGGGCGATTGTGGGCGCTGGGCGCGCCAGCAGCCATTCGTCAGACCTGGGGGAGCGGCCAGCCCGTCGCGGAATTCGGCGGGGGAGGAGAAGCAGATAGGTTCGGCCATGATGGGCGCTTTCTGATTGCTGCAATTTGCCCATGGAAACCTTGCTGCTGCTCGTCCCGATCGCCGCCGAACACAAGGCCCTGCTGCTGGAACGCTTTCGCGTCATCGACGCCCCCGACGCCACCCGCCGGGCCGCGGCAATAGCGGCCCACGCCGCCGAGATCGACCTCGTGCTGACGAATGGCGGCACCGGCTTCTCCGCCGACGAGATCGCCGCGCTGCCCAACCTCAAGCTGCTGGCCGCCCAGGGCGCCGGCTACGAGAATCTCGACGTGGCGGCCGCCAAGGCGCGCGGCGTGCTCGTCTGCAACGGCGCCGGCACCAATGACGACTGCGTGGCCGACCACGCCCTGGCCTTGCTGCTGGCCAGCGTGCGGGCACTGCCCCAGCTGGGCGTGGCGCTGCGCGCCGGCGTCTGGCGGGACGCCCTGCCCCTCTTCCCCAACTTCAAGGGTAGGCGCCTCGGCGTCATCGGCCTGGGCGGCATCGGCCGCAAGATCGCCACGCGTGCCGCCGCTTTCGGCATGGTCATTGGCTACAACAACCGCCGCCCGCGGGAGGATGCTGGCGATGCGGCCTGGTTCGACAGCGTGATGGCCCTGGCTGCCTGGGCCGACGACCTTGTCGTCGCCACGCCCGGCGGGGCGGCCACCCGGCACATCGTCAACGCCGAGGTGCTGGCGGCGCTGGGCGCCGGCGGCCATGTCGTCAACATCTCGCGCGGCAGCTGCGTGGATACCACCGCGCTGGCCGCGGCCCTGCGGGCTGGGCAGATCGCCGGTGCGGCATTGGATGTCTATGAAAGCGAGCCCCGCCCGCCGCAGGAGCTGCTGGGCCTGGACAACGTCATCCTGACGCCCCATGTGGCCGGCTGGTCGCCCCAGTCCATCCGCGCCACGGTGGAGAACTTCATCGCCAACGTCGACGCCTGGCGGCGCGGCGAGGCGCTGCTGACGCCGATCTGATTCAGCGCCGCTCGCGCCGCGCCTCCATGACTTCGCTCTCTTCGCGCGCGGCGTACTGGCGGCGGCTGCCCTCCTGAAGCGCCACCTCTGCCGCCAGTCGGCCCATCTGGGTGCTGGCCATCTCCTGCATCATCAGCACGTCGGCGTCTTCGGGCATGCGCGTCAACTGCGGCTCTTCGCGCTCCGCCCGCGCCGGACGTCGGCGCGCGAACAGCGCATCCAGGGTCAGCAGGCGGCGGGGATCGGGCAGGGAGGCCATCATGGAATCTCCGAAAAATGTCAGGCTTGTGGAACAGACGTTATTGCGACACCGATAGCGACACGCCCCCGCATCAACCCTTCCCTAGTTCCGCGGTTGGCGGGTGGCGCGCCGGTCCAGCACGCCCCCGCATCCGCGGGGCTGGGCGCCCCTGATGGCAATCCGGTGCCGATCGGCCCGCACGTCTGACGACAATGGGCGCATGCGCTGCCAGGATCATCCCGAGCTGAATCGCCCCCGCTTGGTGGGGCCGGCTTGAGCCGCTGGTCTTCAGGCCCCAGCCTCGCGCAGGCGCTCGCCGCTGAAACCGCCCCCTCCTGGCCGCGGAGATCGCGCCACGGCCCGGCGCGGGCCCTGCTGATCTCTCTGGTGGCCCATGGGCTGCTGCTGAGCCTGACCTTTGGCGGTGAAGGCCTGGGCCTGCCCGGCCTGAGCTTGCCCTGGCAGGCCCGCCGCGCCGAGGTGCCCGACCTGCGCGTCGTGCTGGTCACCCCGCCGCCAGCGCCTGCCGCTGAGCCATCGCCCCTGCCCGCCGAACCGCTTGCGCCGTCCGAAACCTCGGCTGTGCCGGCGCCACGCGCCCCGGCGGCCGACGAGGCACCGCCACCCGCCCCCGCCCCGGCCGTCATCGCCGTGGAACGGCCCAACGAAACGACCTGGACGGTGCCGCCTCAACCCCCGGCCTCCGCCCCCGTCATCGCGGCCCTCTCGGCTGCCTCCAGCGCCCTGACCACGCTGACGCGCGACGACAGCACACGCGCCGCACTGGACCGCGAGGCCCGCGAGCGCGCCGCCGAAATGGCCCAGCTCGACCGCGCCAGGCGCGACACCCAACGGCAAGCCCAGCAGCAGACGGAAAAACTGGCCGAAGCGGAACGACTGGAGGCTGCGAAACAGGAGGCGACCCGACAGGAGGCCGCTCGCAAGGAGGCTGCACGTCAAGAGGCAGCGGCCCGTGCCGAGGCCGCGCGGCTGGAAGCCGAACGCCAGGAAGCCCAGCGCCAGGCCGCCGCGAAGCAGGAAGCGGCACGGCTGGAGACCGAACGCCGACTCGCGGCGCAACAGGACGCGGCTCGGCAGGAGACAGCTCGCGCCGAGGCCGCTCGTGCGGAAACCGCCCGGCAAGAGGCAGCCCGCCAGGAAACGGCCCGCCAGGAAGCTGCACGCACCGAAGCCGCCCGTCAGGCCGCCGAGTCCGCCAGGCAGGAGGCCGCACGACAGGAAGCCGGGCGCCAAGAGGCGGCTCGCCAGGAAGCCGCCCGCGCCGCGGCCGCCAAGCTGGCCGAGGCCAAGGCCGCCGAGGAGCAGCGCGAAGCCCGGCTGCGCGCCATCGGCCAGCAGCTCAACGAGGAAGCCGCCAAGCGTGACGCGGCACGCCAGGCCCCCTCCAACCTGCCCTCGTCCTGGAGCAGCGCCCGCCGCGGCCGCCTCTTCGGCCGCACCGATGCCAACGCCGAGATGGTGCTCTACGCCGAAGCGTGGGCGCGAAAGATCCAGTTCAACCAGACCTTCGACCTCGTCCGCGACGCGATCAAGCAACCCTACACCGACCCGCTCGTGACGGTTGCCATTCGCGCCGACGGCACGGTGGAGTCGGTCAGCTTCTACCGCTCCAGCGGCGTGCCGGCGCTGGACGAGGCCATCCGCCGCGTCATTGAGAGCCAGGCCAACTACCCGGCCTTCACGCCGGCGCTGGCGCGCGAGTACGACGTCATCGAGATCCGCCGTACCTGGCATTTCGATTCGGCGATCCGGCTGTACTGATCGCCCGCCAGGAGCAGCCGTCTGCCGGCGTCACTCAGCGCCAGAGCGCCGGTTGCGGCGACCAGCCCTCGGCTGATGACGCTTCCACCAGCGCCGCCGCGCAGGCGCCCAGGTCCAGCCCGAGCGCGTCACGCGCCGCGCTGCCACCTGCGTCGGTCGCGTGAGCGGCCGCGCGCACGAAAGCAGCAAAGCCGTCCCAGTCCCGCGACATCTGCTCCACCAGGATGCGCGCCAGCTCATAGGACAGCAGCGTGTCGTCGTCGGCGCGCAGGAAGGATTCGCCCGACCACAGCCGCTGCACCTTGGCCGCATTCCAGTGGTCGCGCAGTAGGGCGTGCAATTCCGGCGCCGTGTGCAGCGAGGGCTGCGCACCGGCCACACGGCGTTCGCTGTTGACGGCGATGCCCTCGTCCAGCCAGCGCGGCAGCCTCAGGTGAGCCAACGCGCTGTGCGTCAGCTCGTGCGCAATGACGGGCTCGATAGCGCCGAGATGGGCACGCACCACGACGAAGTGCGGACAGCCGGCATCTATGAACATGCCCCCTGAAACGGCAAACTCGCCGTCCGGGTAGTAGAGCGAAACATAGCGGTAGTAGTCGTCCTCGCTGTTGAGCACCAGAACAAGGCTGCGCTGGCCCGCAGGGAAGCTCGCAAGCGGCCCCAGCAGCCGCTCGATGCGTCTGCGGGCCGTATGTACATAGGCGGCGGTGGCGCGCTCCTCGCGCTCGTTCAACGGCGACAGCACCATGGCCTCCTCCGTCTCCAGCAGGCCCATCTGCGGCCCCAGCGCCTCGCCCAGGTGCAGCAGCCAGGCCCGGCGCCCGGCCTCAAGCGCAGCGATGCGCTGCTCGTCACTTGCATGGCTGGTCTCGTCGCCCGCTGCCCAGCGGTTCAGGGCGCGCCAGTCCAGCACCGGCAGTTCGTGGCCCCATTGCAAATGGTCCATGACTGAAAAACTCGCACCCCCCGCCGCGTGAGCCAATTCCTCGGGCGCCGGACCCTGCCCGTTGCTGCGATCGCGATAGCCCGCGTCCGCGACGACCTTGTCCACGACACGACGCCATGGTGTGGACAGGAAGGCGATGAAGGCGCCTCCCAACGGGAACAGCCAGATCGCCACCAGCAGCATGCCCACCGGCAGGTGTATCCGCCGCCCCGTCGCGATGACGCGGCGCGACACCAGCACATTCACAACCAGCAAGACTGCTAGAAAAACGACAAATTCAGTCATGAAGCGGTAGCCAGAGATTGTTGGGCTCGAACTGCAAGTGCGCGATCTTCGCCGCGGCTTCGACACGTCGATTTGGTCGTATTACCAGGGTTCCCCCGTCCCTCTTGCTGCACCGCACACAGAGGGAATGTCCCCGATTCACCCCGAAGGTGGGGTGCTAGCGTGAAGTGTTGTTCGTGGTTCCGGCCTGCCCACGCGGCGGCCGGGCGCTCTGTTGGTTCCCGTCGCAAACACCAAGCTAGGAGACACAGATGAGGACTTCCCTTCGCGCGGTCCTGGGCCGCGCCGCCTGCCGCCTGGGCGTACCACTGCTTGCGGTCATATGCGCCACACCGGCCGCCGCCAGCACGCTGACGCAGAACGTGTCCTGGACCATCAACCGCACAGGCACGACCGCCAAATACCGCGTCGTCGCCTATGGCGATTCCATCTATGCCGGCTACAACGGCTCGGTGCTGAATGCCGCCAAATACGCGGCGCCCACGGTGGACGCGGAATACCTTGCGGCCAAGTGGAATGCAAGCATCGAGAGCGTGCGCCGCGCCAAGTCCGGCGCCGTCGCCTCCGACGTTTACAGCAACAAGATCGTGGCCGAGAAGTCGTACATGCAGGCGGCGTCCACCCGCGTCGTCACCTTCGAGATGTGTGGCAACGACGGCCTGCAGGCCCGCTCCGCCTTCAAGAGCCAGACCGGCACCTGCAACTACGCAGGCATGGACGCCGCCGTGAACAGCTGCAAGACCTATGTGGCTGCCGCCATGGACTTCATCAACGCCAATGCCTATGCCGGCGTGAAGCTCAAGCAGATCTCCAACCTGCACTACCCCGGCTACARCGCCGACAACACGCAGAGCAGCTGCAAGGACGCCAGCACCGGCGCCACTGTGAACATGCGCGATCGCTTCCTGCCCAAGATTGCGACGATGAACTACTGGATGTGCGAGTACGCGCGCCAGAAGGGCTTCAATTGCGCCGACAACTTCGCGCAGTACATGGGCGCGGACTACGACAGCAACGGCGACGGCATCATCGATTCCGACGCGCTGCGCTATGTGGCCGGCGAAAGCGAGGCCAGCTACGTGACTCGCATCACGACGACGCTGAAATCGACCATCCGCGACGCCAACGCCAAGTTCGTCTCCAGCAGCAGCAGCTACGACTACATCCAGTCCGACGACACCCACCCGACCTACAGCGGCGGCACTGTGTCCGCCGGCATCTTCGGCGGTACCACCGGATCGGGCGCGGCGCGCTACACGTCATTCACGAACGGCAAGAATCCGATCTGGAACCAGTACGGGCATGAGCGCATGGGCTGGGCGATTTCGACGTCCAACCCGGCGGCGCCATGAACTGAACGGGGCTGTCATGACGCGACCCAACGACCGCCACAACACCACCTGGGGGCCCTCCCCCTGGGTGCTGGTGGTTGCGATCGCCGTGGTAGTTGGTGGGCTCGCCTGGTGGTGGCCGGCGGCTGAGGCACCCGCATCGCCAGCGGTTGCTGCGGCACCGGCTCAGCCGGCATCAGTGGCTGCCCAGACACCCACCGCCTGGGCCAGTGCCCCGGATACAACGGTCGCCGTGGTCATGACCGGGACGGCCACTGCGCCGGTCGCCCGCATCCCGCGTCTGCGCGACCCCAACGGCGACCAGACGCCCGACCTGGCCGACTACATCAACGAGGGCGAGCGCCCCACCATGGCTGAAGTGATCCAGCGCCTGCATGCGGCCGGCGTGCGCACCGGCCTCGGCGCCTTCAATCCCCCCGGCACGCGCCCGCCCATCATCGGCCTGGCCGTGCCCGACAACTTCGAATTGCCGCCCGGCTATGTGCGCCATCACCAGGCCACTGATGACGGCCAGCGAATCGAGCCCATGCTGATGTTCTCGCCGGATGCGCAGACGGTGGTCATCAATGGCCGCAGCGTCGCCGTGCCGGCCGACCGCGTCGTGCCGCCTGAACTGGCGCCGCCGGGGTTGCCGATCCGGCGCATCGTTGTGCCGGCGCCGGTGGACGGCCCGCGTTGACGCTCACTGCCTTGCCCAGCCGGCTCGCCCGCAGCCGGTGGACCGGTGTCGTCGTGGCTGCGCTGCTCAGCGGTCTGTACGCCCGCGGCGGGCCGGCATGGATGCTGGGCTTCGTCGCTTTGGTGCCCTGGCTGCGCACGCTGGATGCCGAAGCCCGTCTGGGCCGCACGTTGCTCGGTGCGTGGGCCATGTCGGTCGCTTACACGGCCGCCGTGTTCTTCTGGTTCGGCAGCGCCCTCGGCGCCTACACGCAGATCGGCGCGGGTGCGGGCCTGGCGCTGCTCCTGCTCGCCGCGCCGCTGTTCCAGCCGCAGATCCTCGTCTTCGCCGTCGTGCGCCACCTGGTGCGGCGCCATCACGGCGCGGCCCTCGCTGCCGCGGCCGGCGTGGCCGCCTGGGCCGCCACCGAATGGGCGCTGCCGCATGTGCTGGGCGACACGCTGGGCCACGGCCTCTACCCCGCGCCGCTGCTGCGCCAGGCCGCCGAGCTGGGCGGCGCCACCGGGCTGACCGTCGTGCTGCTGCTGGCCAACGAGGCCGTCGCCGCCGCACTGGCGCGCCGCCGCGAAGGCCTGCGCGCGATGGTTGCGCCGCTGGTGCTTGCTGCCGTCGGCCCACTGCTGCTGGCCGGCTATGGCCTCTTCGCGCTGCAACCTGAGCAAACCTCAGCAGCCAAGCCACTGCGCATGGGCCTGGTGCAGTCCAACATCACCGACTACGAGCGCCTGCGCCGCGACAAGGGTGCTGCCGCCGTCGTGCGTGAGGTCCTTGATACGCACTTCGCCATGAGCTACGACGCCGTCGAGCGCCAGCATGTCGACGCGGTGCTTTGGTCCGAGACCGTCTATCCCACCAGCTTCGGCCAACCCAAGAGCCAGGCCGGCGCCGAGTTGGACGCCGAGATCCGGGCCATCATCGACGCGGCCGGCGTGCCCTTCGTCTTTGGCACCTATGACCGGGATGCCGACGGGGAATACAACGCGGCCGCGTTCGTGCTGCCCCGCAGCGGCTTGGCTGGCATGTATCGCAAGACGCGGCTCTTTTCTTTCACCGAATACCTGCCTGCCTGGCTGGACAACGCCACCGTGCGCGGCTGGCTGCCCGGCGCCGGCAGCTGGCGGCCGGGCAGCGGCGCGCGCATCTTCCCGTTGCGCCTGGCCGACGGCCGCGAGATCCCGGTGCTGCCGCTGATCTGCCTTGACGACACCGACTCCGGCCTCGCCATCGCCGGCGCACGCCTGGGCGCTCAAGTCATCCTGACCATGTCCAACGACTCGTGGTTCACTGACCACGAGCAAGGCGCCGCACTGCACCAGGCCGTCGCAGCCTTTCGCAGCATCGAGACCCGCCTGCCGCAGTTCCGCGTCACGACCAATGGCTTCAGCGCCGTCATCGATGCCCGCGGCACCGTCATCGCCGCCACGCGCATGGGCGAACGCACCCTCGTCATCGGCGACTTGCCAGTGCGCGACCCGGCGCCCACGCTGATGGTCCGCTGGGGCGACTGGGTCGGGCGCGCGGCGGCGGTCTTCATTGCCGGACTGGCGATGTGGTCGGTGCTGCGGCGTTGGGTGGGTATCTCTCCCGTCGAGTTGCCAGCCACTCTTGCGAGCCAGCTCGTCGTGCTGCCCCCTGCCGCCCGCGCCGTGGCGGGCCTGCTGCAGCTGATCTCGCGCGGCGGCGCGCTGGCCATGGGTGCAATCTGGCTGTGGGGCGATGGCACGCTGCAGACCAACACCCTCGCGCTGCTGCGCATGTTCACGGCCCTGTGCCTCATCCCCGAGGCAGCGGCCTGGGCCCTGTTGCGCGCCTGCACAGCCCAGGTCACGCTGGCGGAAGGCTTACTGGTGCTGACGCGCGGCTCGCGGCGACTGGAGGTCCCACTGAGCGACATCGCCGCCATCGAGCCTTGGTGCTTGCACCTGCCTGGCTCAGGCGCCTCGCTGCGTCTGAACTCAGGCGAGCGCTGGCTCCACGGCCTCGCCCTGCCCGACCCCTGGGCCCTGGCCCGTGCCCTCGGGCTGCCCATGCATGAACAGCCTGCCTGGCTTGCCTGGTGGGCCTACGCCCGCAGCCGCGCACAACTGCCGCCCAGCCGCCTCGCTCAGCCGGCGTTCAAGTTCCTGCTGCTGCCTTTCCTGCTGGCCGTGCCCGCCTTCCAGCTGCACCAGAAGATCGCCTACGGCAGCGCCTTCGGGGAGTTCTACAGCTACGGGCTGGCGGCCTATCTGACGGCCTTTGCGCTGTGGTGGGCGGCCTGGATTGCCGGCGTGGTGCTGTGCGCGGCTGCGGTGCGGGCGGTGATCGAGTTGGGCGCGTTTGCTGGCTGGCTGGTACTCCCGGGGTGGGCGACAGCGGCGCGCGCGGGGCTGGAACGACTCGGGTTGCTGGCGCTATATCTGGGGTTGCCCGCTTGGTTGTTGCTGCGGACTGTGCCCGGTTGAATCCGCCGCCTATCAGCGACATTCACTTCTCCGCCTTGATTGCCGAGAAGCTGTCACACGCTGGCAGTCGATTGCGAGGCCTGATAATTTTCACGTGACCCTCGATGCACGCAAGGAACTGGCAGTCTTCCTCACCAACCGCCGGGCTCGCCTGGGACCGGCCGACGTGGGACTGCCGAGCGGCGCGCGGCGTCGCGCTCGCGGGCTTCGCCGCGAGGAGGTCGCGGCGCTGGCCGGCATCGGCGTCACCTGGTACACGTGGCTTGAACAGGCGCGGCCCATTCGCGTTTCGGCGAGCGCACTCGAACGGGTGGCCGACGCGTTGCGCCTAGGCAGCACCGAACGGGCGCACCTGTTGGCGCTCGCGGGCCACCCTACGCCGGCTGTCGAGTCAGCCGCCATCGGCCGCGTCGTGGACGACCTTTCAGCGCTGGTCGGATCATTGACCTTGCCGGCCTACCTGAAGACGAAACGTTGGGATCTGCTGGCGTGGAACGAACCGCTGTGTCAGCTCTTCGGCGACTTCAGCGGCCTGCCGGCCGAGGCGCGCAACCAGTTATGGCTCACCTTCACGAGCCCGCTCTACCGCGAGCGGATGGCGGACTGGGAGATCGACGCGCGGGACGTGCTCGCGCGCTTCCGTGTCGACTTCGGCCGCTCGAACGGGGACCCCGGCTTTGCAACCTTGGTCGCGCGCACCGCGGCGGCAAGCCCCGAGTTCCGCGCCTGGTGGGCTCATCACGACGTGGTGGCCGATCGATCGACCGTTCGAAAGACGCTACGGCACCCCGTGCATGGCGAGGTCCCCTACAACATCACGTCCTTCACGCCCGACGGAGCTCCCGACTTGCGGCTCACCATCTTCAGGCCCGAACCACCCGTGGTGTGACGGCGCGGTCAGTTCCGCAAGCCGGGTAGTGGCGATACCCGTATGGCGAACGCACTTGTTGGGTGACGCAGCGTCGATATCCTCGACGCATGCGAACCGAATCTTTCCCACCCGCCGTCGATCCAGGTGTTGCCGGCAACGCCGATGACCGCACGTCTGTGTGCCTGTCGATCAACGGCCGAGCCTACACGCTCACGGTGCCGGCTTCGACCACGTTGCTGGACCTGTTGCGCGACCACTTGGGGCTGGCGGGTACGAAGAAGGGCTGCAGCATGGGCGCCTGCGGTGCTTGCACCGTGCTCGCCGACGGGCGCCGCATCAACGCCTGCCTGACGTTGGCGGCCATGCAGGACGGACGCGAGATCACGACGATTGAAGGTGTGGCGCGCGACGGCCTGACGCACCCACTGCAGCAGGCTTTCATCGACTGCGACGCACTGCAGTGCGGCTACTGCACGCCGGGGCAGATCGTTTCAGCACTCGGCCTCCTCCAAGAGGACGGCGTGACGGATCGCGGCAGTGTCGAGGCCTCAATGAGCGGCAACCTGTGCCGATGCGGCGCTTACCCGAACATCGTCGACGCAATACTCCAGGTGGTGGGCCAACGATGACCCTGCACCCGTTCTCGTATGTGAGGGCGGTCGACCTGCAATCCGCGCTTGTCGCGGTGCAGGCCGAACCGGGTGCGGCTTTCATTGCCGGCGGCACGGAGTTGATCCCTTTGCACAAGGCCGGCCTCGCCTCGTTGACGCGGGTCGTGGACATCGGTCGGTTGCCGCTAGCCACAGTGGCGATTGACGATGGCACGTTGTCGATCGGCGCGCTGGCACGCTTGAGCGACGTTGCGGCAAACGCGGACGTGCGCCGCGAAGCGCCGGCCGTCGCGCAGGCGCTGCTCGCAAGCGCTTCACCGCAAGTGCGGCACATGGCCACTGTCGGAGGCAACCTGCTGCAACGAACCCGCTGCAGCTACTTCCGCAACGGCTTGGCCCTCTGCAACAAGCGGCAGCCGGCCAGCGGCTGCGGCGCCATCGACGGTGAAAATCGCCTGCATGCGGTATTCGGCGCGAGTGCACACTGCGTCGCGACGCATGCGTCGGACCTGGCAGTCGCGCTCATTGCGGCCGACGCCCAGTTGCGTCTGATCGGGCCGCGCGGCGAGCGGCGCCTTGCGCTGCAGCGCTTGTATCGCCTGCCGGGCGACCGGCCCGAATGCGAGACCAACCTTGAGCCCGGCGAACTGATCACCCACGTCGAGTTGCGGCTTGCGCCTTGCATGCGGCAATCGAGCTATCTGAAGCTGCGCGACCGTGAGTCGTTCGAGTTCGCCGTCGTTTCGGTTGCTGCCGGCCTGTCAATCGCCGATGGCATCGTGCGCGCAGCGTGCATCGCGGCCGGGGGCGTCGGCACGGTACCGTGGCGGCTGCCCGCTTGCGAAGAGGCGCTGCTCGGCGCTCGCTGCGACGACGAGAGTCTGCAACGTGCTGCCGAGTTGGCCTCGGTCGGGGCGGCGCCGCTGCGTCACAACGCATTCAAGGTAGATCTGCTGCCCCGTGCGGTACTGCGCGCGCTACTGCAGACGAGGGACCGGTCATGACCGTACCTGAGCGTCCAAACGGTCGTGCCACGCCGCGGCTTGAAGCCGAACTGAAAGTGACCGGCGCAGCCCGCTACGCTGCCGAACAAACAGTCCAGGGACTGCTTCACGCGGCGCTCGTGCAGGCAGATGTGCCCAGCGGCGTGGTGCGCAACGTCGATGCCACTGCCGCGCTGGCAATGCCGGGGGTGGTCGCGTTGCTCTGGCACGCAAACGCGCCGAGGGTCCGCAATGGCGGTTTTCTTGCGCTGCTGCAGGACGCGACCGTTCATTTCGCCGGGCAGCCCGTTGCGCTGGTGATCGCTGAGTCGCCGCAGCAGGCGCTGCGCGCCGCTGCGGCCGTGAAAGTCGATATCGAACCGGCACCGGCCATCACCGCGATGAACGCCGCGCTCGGCGAAGTGGTTTCACCCAAAGAGGCGGCCGGCGGTGTGGCTGTGGACAGCCGCCGCGGCGAGCCCGAACGCGAGTTGACGCAAGCTGCGCACGTCCTCGCGCAGCGCTACACCACGCCGACGCACAACCACCTTCCGCTCGAACCGCACGCCGTCGTCACCCATTGGGAGCAGGGCCGCCTCACGGTGCACACCTCCACCCAGGCGGTGTTCGGCTCGCGACGCATTCTTGCGCATTGTTTTGATTTGCCGCCGGAGCGGGTGCGCGTCGTCGCCCAGTACGTCGGGGGTGGCTTCGGATCCAAGGGTCGCGCGTGGTTTCCGGCGCTGGTGTTGGGAGTCATGGCGGCGCGGCACGTGCAGCGACCTGTTCGGTTGGAGCTGACGCGCGCACAAATGTTCTGTGTAGTCGGCAGGCGGCAGGAGACGGTGCAGGACCTGAAGATCGGCATGGATGCCGATGGCCGTCTGCGTGCCATCGTGCACGACGCGCTTGCGCAGACGTCGACATTCGCAGAACACCTCGATCCAGTCGCGACCCCGAGTCGGGTGCTGTACGGCTGCGCCCATGTGGCGACCACGCAGCGCCTGGTGCGCGTGAATGCACCGCAGCCGAACCCGATGCGCGCCCCGGGAGAAGGCCCTGGAAGCTTTGCGCTCGAATCGGCGCTCGACGAGTTGGCCCACCGACTCGACATCGATCCGCTCGAACTGCGTTTGCGCAACCTCGCCGAGCGCGACATGCACACCGACCTGCCCTGGTCCAGCAACGGCCTGGAGACATGTCTGCGCGTCGCAGCCGATGCCTTCGGGTGGTCGCGTCGCCCGCGCAAGCCGCAGCAGTGGCAGCAAAATCATTCGTGGGTCGGCTGGGGCATGGCGTCCGCGCTGTACCCGGTGTTTCGCATGGCGTGCGAAGCCAGCGTCGGCTTGAGCCGCGAAGGCGTGGTGTGTGTGCGGTGCGGCACGCAGGACATCGGCACCGGCACGTTGACGGTGCTCGCGCAAATTGCCGCGGAAGCGGTGGGCGTACCGCTCGCTGCCGTGCAAGTCGAACTCGGTGACACCGATCTGCCCGAAGGCCCGTACTCCGGTGGCTCCATCGCGACAGCCAGCTTCACCCCGGCGGTGGAAGAGGCGGCCCGTGGGCTGAAGAAGCGCATCCTCGCGAACGTGGTGGCCGATCTCGATTCGCCCTTGTACGGCCTTGCGAGCGATCAGGTCACGCTCGTGGAAGGGCTGCTGCACAGCCGCATCGACACTCGCCGGCAAACACTCGCCGCTTGGGCGGCCACCCCCGCCGCGCAAGGACTGCAGGTCCATGCCCGGACCGCGCCCGCCGAGCGGCCGGCCTACAGCGCCTATGGCTTCGGCGCGGTTTTCGCCGAAGTTCACGTCGATGCGACGCTGGGCACCGTACGTGTCACCCGGATCACAGCGGCGTACGCGGCGGGCCGGATATTGAACCCGATGCTTGCGCGCAGCCAGTACGTCGGCGGGCTCGTCGGCGGGATCGGGATGGCGCTGCACGAGGCCACGCTGATGGACCAGGCGTCGGGTCGCGTCGTCAACACCAGCTTGAGCGACTACCTCGTGCCCGTCCACGCCGATATGCCGCGCTTCGACATTCACATCGTCGAAGAAGACGACCCTCACCTCGCCGGCGGCATCAAGGGCATTGGCATGCTGGGGACGGTGGGCACCGCCGCAGCGATTGCGAACGCGGTGTTCCATGCGACCGGCCGCCGCCTGCGCGATCTCCCGATTCGCCTCGAACACCTGCTCTAGCGCTTGGAGAACAAGTCATCAGCCAGACGACAACAGGTTTTCATCGCCGCTTGACTCCATACCGGTTGGTATGTAGATTACATACCAACCGGTATGCAGGAGGGCGTGCGATGGCAACGACTTCGAGAGAGCGTTTGTTGGATGCGGCGGTGAATCTGATCCGCATCAAGGGCTACGCGGCGATGCGCGTGGAAGACGTCTGCGAAGCCACGGGCCTCACGAAGGGCAGCTTCTTCCACCACTTCGCGAGCAAGGAAGACCTCGCCATGGCGGCGGCCGAGCGCTTCTCGGCCAAGGCCGACCTGATGTTCTCGCGTGCGGCCTTCCGAGACGAACCCGACCCGCTGGCGCGGCTGCTGGCCTATGTGGACTTCCGCCGTGGCGCGATGCAAGGCGACCTGGCCGCGTTCACCTGCCTGCTTGGCATGCTGGCGCAGGAAACGTACTCGACGCATCCGCATCTGAGCGAAGCCAGCGGCCAGCACATCCAGGAGCACGCCGCGACTCTGGAGCCGGACATCGAAGCGGCAAAGGCATCTCACGCACCGCAAGCCGAGTGGAGCGCACACAGCCTGGCGATGTTCACCCAGGCCGTCGTGCAAGGCGCCTTCGTGCTGGCCAAGTCGCAGCATGACCCGGCGGTTGCAGCCGATTGTCTGGACCATCTGCGCCGCTACCTCGAACTGACCTTCAACAAGCCACAGGCGCCCCCCAAGGCCGCACCGGCGCAGCGCGGCTCACGCGTTGGCGCCCGGCGCAAGACCTAGCGCTTCCCCACTTCCGCGCATTGCCTGTCTGGCGGCCTCCGTGAGCCGCCGGGGTCGGCTCGCGCCTTCGACGACCCAAAGGAGAGCTTCATGTTCGAAAGACGCCGCTTTCTCACCGCCTTGGCCGCCGCCGCACTGCCGGCAAGGGCTTTTTCCGCCGTCACTCCGGCGGCCCCCACCACCCTCGCATCAGGAGCAACGACCATGACATCGCAGAGCCCCAAGACCGCCTACGCCTCGATCCACGGCCAGAAGATGTACTACGAGGTGCACGGCAACGGCAAGCCGCTGGTGCTGCTGCATGGCGGTGTTGCCGCCAGCGAGGCCTTCGGCGCCAATCTGCCTCTTCTGGCCGCCTCGCATCAGGTCATCGCCGTGCACATGCAAGGCCACGGACACACCCGCGACGTTGACCGGCCGCTGCGCTTCGAGACGCTTGCCGATGATGTTGCGGCCCTGATCGAGCACCTCGGCCTGAAGAAGGCTGCGGTGATGGGCTATTCGCTCGGCGGGGGCGTGGCACTGCAGCTCGCGATTCGCCACCCTCCCTGGTCGACCGCCTGGTCGTCGTTTCCCAAGCCATGAAGCGCTCGGCCTGGTTCCCCGAAGTGCTCGCCGCCTTCGACCAGATGGCCACCAATGCGCCCATGATCGGCGGCCATCTCAAGCAGTCGCCGATGGGCAAGCTCTACCCGGAGGTCGACTGGGAACAGCTGATGCGCCGCATCGCCGAGATGGAAAGTCACGACTACGACTGGTCGGCCGCGGTCGCCGGCATCAAGGCACCGACGATGCTCATCTTTGCCGACGCAGACGCCATGCGGCCGGAGCACATCGTCGAGTTCTACAAGCTGCTCGGCGGTGGGCAGCGCGATGCCGGACTGGATGGCTCGCAGCGCGCGCCTGCCCAACTGGCCATCGTGCCTGGGGCCAGCCACTACAACATCCTTGCGACCGATGCAGTCGGGAGGCTCTCAGCTTCGTTCCTGACGTCGTGATGGCGGGCCGGACCGTTGGAGTTGCCTGCAGACATGGAGACACTTCAGCGTCAAGGCGCTGGGAAATTCTGAGCTATGTTCCGGCGGCGGTCGCTGACGAGTTGTCGAACTTGTCTCGACGGCGAGCTGAAGAACGGTTTCGATGCAAAGGTCCAGCCCCGCAGAGATCCGGCAGGATGCGGCCGGTGCGAAGCAGCAGCCAGGATTGCTTTCTACAGAGCCGGCCTATCCTTTATCTTGGAGCACACGAGCGATGACCGAGCATGCGGTGGTGATCGCCGGCGCGGGCCCGACAGGGCTGATGTTGGCGGGCGAATTGGCACTGGCAGGGGTGGACGTCGCCGTCGTCGAACGCCGGCCCAATCAAGAACTCTCCRRCGCGCGTGCCCAAGGGCTCTCCTCGCGCACCATTGAAGTGCTCGACCAGCGCGGCATAGCAGATCGATTCCTCTCGGCGGGGCAAATCGCGCAGGTCACGGGCTTCGCCATCACCCGTTTGGACATCAGCGACTTCCCGACCCGCCACAACTATGGGCTTGCGCTGCGGCAGAAGCACATCGAGCGCATCCTCGCCGACTGGGTCACCGAGCTCAAGGTGCCCATCCTCTACGGCCGAGAACTTACGGGGTTCGTGCAGCACGACGCGGCTGTCGACGTCGCCCTCGCAGACGGTCGGTCACTGAGGGCGCAATATCTCATCGGGTGCGACGGTGGGCGCAGCCTCGTACGCAAGATGGCGGGCATCGACTTCGCGGGCTGGGATGCGACGACGAGCAACATCCTCGCGGAAGTGGAGATGACGGAGAAGCCGCCGTACGGCGTGCATCGGTCGCTCGCGGGCACGCACGCCTTCAGCCGGTCGGAATACGAGATCAAAGGCGGAGAAATCAAATACAAGGACGTCGGCCCCATCGGCGTCATGGTGACCGAACCGAACACGAATGCAGCCACCGAACCGACGCTGCGCGATCTCAAGGAACTGCTCATCGCCGCGTGCGGCACCGACTACGGCGTCCACAGCCCAACCTGGATCTCCAGGTTCACGGACATGACGCGGCAGGCTACGGCGTATCGCAGGGGACGCGTGTTGCTCGCCGGCGATGCCGCGCACATTCACTCGCCGATCGGCGGGCTGGGGCTCAATACGGGCCTGCAG
>NZ_JBFUMO010000062.1:0-18210 GCF_054049355.1 Roseateles sp. P5_E11
GCATCTGTACGCGCTGATCAACCGCGGCGTCGCCGCGCGCCTGGGTGGCCTGCACAGCGCCCAGCTGGTGCTGCACAGCGTCGACTTCGCGCCCATTGCGGCCATGCAGTCCGCCGGCCAGTGGGCCGAAGCCGCTCGCGTGCTGGGCGAAGCCGCCGCCGGCCTGAAGCGCGCCGGCGCGCAGGCGCTGCTGATTGCCACGAACACCATGCACCTGGTCGCCACCGAGATCGAGCAAGCGGCCGGCCTGCCGGTCTTGCACATCGTCGACGCGACCGCCGAGGCGCTGCGTGCGGCCGGCGTCAAACGCGCCGGCCTGCTGGCCACGCGCTTCACGATGGAGCAGGGCTTCTATCGCGACCGCATGTGGGAGCGATTTGGCATCGAGGTCATCACGCCCGAAGAGGTAGGCCGCACGGAAGTGCACCGCTTGATCTACGAGGAACTGTGCCGCGGCCGCTTTGAACCGGCCTCGCGCGAGGCCCTGCGCGCCCAGGTCGCAGCCCTGTCCGACCGCGGCGCACAGGCCGCCATTCTTGGCTGCACCGAGCTGGGCCTGCTGTTGCCCGCTGACAGCGCTGCCGCCCTGCCGCTGTTCGACTCCACCGATTTGCAGGCCCGTGCCGCGGTCGACTGGATGCTAGGCTGACTCCTTTGAAATCCCGCGAGTGATTGCCATGCACCATTCTGTCTTTGCCGGCCGGCGGGCCGAGCGCCGGGCCGCCCCTAGCCGGACCGCCATCCCCTCGGGGGATCGGTCCATGTACTCATGGAACGAGGGGCTGACATGACGACCGTCTGGACCCAAGCGCGCCGCGCCGCGCGGATGAACCCGTCCATCATTCGCGAGATCCTCAAGGTCACCGAGAAGCCGGGCATCCTGTCCATGGCCGGCGGCCTGCCGAGCGCGGACACCTTTCCGGTCGACGCGCTGAAGGCCGCCTGCGACCGCGTGCTGAGCAAGAACCCGCGCGAGGCCCTGCAATACGCGGCCAGCGAGGGCTTTGCGCCGCTGCGCGAATGGGTGGCGGCGCGGGTCGCAACACTCGGCATGACCGTGGCGCCGGAACAGGTGCTGATCACCAGCGGCTCCCAGCAGGGGCTGGACCTGGTCGGCAAGATCCTCTGCGACGCTGGTGCGCCGGTGGCCGTCGAGACGCCGACCTACCTCGGTGCGCTGCAGGCCTTCACGCCGTTTGAGCCCATCTTTGCGAGTCTCGCCAGCGACGACCAGGGCCCGCGCCCCGAGGCCATTGCGGCCCTGCCGCATGACGCGCCCGGCACGCGCTTCAGCTATCTGCTGCCCAACTACCAGAACCCGACCGGCCGCGTCATGGGCGCCCAGCGCCGCGTGGAAGTCGTCGAAGCCTCGCGCCGCGCCGGCGTGCCCATCGTCGAGGACAACCCTTATGGCGACCTCTGGTTCGACGAGCCGCCGCCGGCCGCGCTATCCAGCCTATGGCCGGAAGGGTCGCTCTACCTGGGCTCCTTCTCCAAGGTGCTGACGCCGGGCTTTCGCCTCGGCTATCTGATCGCCCCGCCCGAGCTGTACCCGAAGCTGCTGCAGGCCAAGCAGGCCGCCGACCTGCACACGCCGGGCTTCAATCAGCGCGTCGTCCACGAGGTCATCCGCGATGGCTTCCTGGACGGCCACATCCCCACCATCCGCGCCCTCTACAAGGCCAACCGCGATGCGATGGCCGAGGCTCTGCGCGAGCATCTGCCGCCGGGCTGCGACTACCTGTCGCCCCAGGGCGGCATGTTCTTCTGGATCCGCCTGCCCGAAGGCCTGGACGCGATGGCCCTGCTGCCCCGGGCCGTGGACGCCGGCATCGCCTATGTGCCGGGCGCGGCCTTCTATGCCCACCAGCCCGACCCGCGCACGCTGCGCCTGTCCTTCGTCACGCTGACACCGGACCTGATCCGGGATGGCGTCGAGAAGCTCGGCCGTCTGCTGCACGAGGCGCTGGAGCCGGTTGCGGAGCACGCGCCCTGATGCAGCGCGACGGCTACCGGCTCAGCTTTGCGCCCGAGGACATCGACGCCCGGGCGGCGCACGACTTCCTCGTCGGGGCCTATTGGTCCGAAGGCATTCCGCTGGCCTTGGTCGAGCGCTCGATTGCCAACTCACTGTGCATCGCGCTGCATGCCGAAGGGGTCGGCCAGGTCGGCTTTGCCCGCGTCGTGACCGACCGGACGACCTTCGCCTATCTCTGCGATGTCTATGTGCTCGATACCCACCGCGGCCACGGCCTGGCGAAATGGATGATCGAGACGCTGCTGGCCCACCCCGACCTGCAGGGCTTGCGCCGCTTCATGCTCTTCACCCGCGACGCCCATGCGGTCTACGCCGGCCACGGCTTCTCGCCACTGGCCAAGCCGCAGCGCGGCATGGAAATCGTCCGCCCCGGTCTTTATCTCAAGCCATGATCAAGCCATGACTCAGTTGCGCCGCTTCGCCCAGGTCGATGTGTTYACCGCCGTCCCACTGAAGGGCAATGCCTTGGCTGTCGTCATCGACGGTGCGGGGCTGTCCGACGACGAGATGAGCGACTTCGCGCGCTGGACCAATCTGTCCGAGACGACCTTCCTGCTGCCGCCCACCGACCCGGGCGCCGACTACCGCGTGCGCATCTTCACGCCCGGCGGCGAGCTGCCCTTTGCGGGCCACCCGACGCTGGGCAGCGCCCATGCCTTCCTGGCCAGCGGCGGCGATGCGAAGAAGGCCGGCGAGGTCGTGCAGCAATGCGCCATCGGCCTGGTGCGGGTGAAGCGCGACGGCGCCCGCCTGGCCTTTGCCGCGCCGCCGTTGAAGCGCAGTGGTGTCGTGGGCGCGGAGGAGCGTGCACAGGCGATTGCCGCGCTGCGCATCACGCCTGAAGCCTTGCTCGACCTGGTCTGGGTCGACAACGGCCCCGGCTGGATGGCCGCTCGCCTGGGCGACGCGGCCAGCGTGCTGGCGCTGCAGCCGGACTTCATCGCGATGCAGGGGCTCAAGCTCGGCGTCGTTGGTGCCTACCCGGCCGGCGGTGAATGCCAGTTCGAGGTGCGCGCCTTTGTGCCCGACCTCGGCATCCCCGAAGACCCGGTCACCGGCAGCCTCAACGCCGGCCTGGCGTTGTGGTTGCAGGAGTCCGGTCTGGCGGGCGACAGCTATGTGGCCGCCCAAGGCGCCGCTCTCGGTCGGGCCGGCCGCGTGTATGTGAAGCGCGACGGCGAGGGCACCTGGATTGGCGGCGACGTGACGCCGCTGATCCACGGCCAGGTGAAACTGTGAGCATGGAGCTGGATCACCTCGTCGTCGGCGCGGCGACGCTCGACGAAGGAGTTGCCTGGTGCGAGCGCGTGCTCGGCGTGACGCCCGAGCCGGGCGGCAAGCATGCGCTGATGGGCACGCACAACCGCCTCGTGCGGATCAGCGGCCCCAATCACCCGCGCTGTTATCTCGAAATCATCGCCATCGATCCCGACGCGCCACCACCCGGCCGCGCACGCTGGTTCGACCTCGATCTGCCCGCGCTGCGCGAGCGGCTCGCCGAAGGACCGGGGCTGATCCACTGGGTCGCCCGCGTGCCCAATCTGGATGCGGCCCTGGCCTGCTGGCGCAGCGAAGGCGTGGATGCCGGCATGGCGACCGAAGCCTCGCGCGGCAACCTGTGCTGGCGCATCGCGCTGCGTGAGGACGGCCGCCGCCTGCGCCGTGAAGCATTGCCCGTGCTGATCGAATGGGGCGACGCGCATCCGACCGACGCGATGGTTGACCAGGGCGTGCAGTTGCTGGGCTTTGATTCGCGCGACGGCCTGCGCGCGCGTCTCGCGACACCGCGCGGCGAAGTCGAACTGGAGGCTGTTGCGTGATGAAAACCGAAGACCTGTTCCGCGAGGACGCGACGCTGCTGGCCTGCGACGCGACCGTCATCGCCCAAGTCGAGGGCGGTGTGCTGCTTGATCGCACGGTCTGCTACCCGCTCGGCGGTGGCCAGGCCGGCGACACCGGTTGGCTGATCGCGGGCGAGCAGCGCTGGCGTGTGACCGACACGCGCAAGAGCAAGGAACACCCCGAGGCCATCGTCCACCTGATTGACGGCGAGCTGCCCGCCGTCGGCACGGCGGTGCGCATCGAGGTCGACGCCGCGCGCCGCCAGGCGCACCGGCGTTTCCATACGGCGACACATCTGCTGTGCGCGCTGCTGCCCTATCCGGTTGACGGCTGTTCCATCACCGAAGGCTATGCGCGGCTGGACTTCCACACCGACGAGCCCTTCGACAAGGAGGCCATCCAGGCGGGTCTGGATCGGCTGGTGGCCGAGGCGCATCCGGTGGGGCACCGCTGGATCACGGAAGACGAGCTTGACGCCAATCCCGGCCTGGTCCGCTCGATGAGCGTGCAGCCGCCGCGCGGACTTGGCCGCATTCGGGTGCTGGAGGTGCAAGGCGTGGATCTGCAACCATGCGGTGGGACGCACGTCAGCAACACATCTGAGATCGGTCCTGTGATCGTGACAAGGATAGAAAAGAAGAGCGCCAAGACCCGTCGCGTGGTCTTGGGATTTGCTGCCTGAGGCGGCTGGCTAAACTGCGACGCCTATGGCCGGCCCCGACATACAGCTCATCACGCCCGAGTCCCCCGAGGACTGGCAGGAGACCCGACTCATCCTGCGCGACTACGCCAACAGCCTCGACGTCGATCTCGACTTCCAGGGCTTCGAGGAAGAACTTGCAGGGCTTCCTGGCGTTTACGCGCCGCCCGGCGGCCTGATGCTGCTGGCCACCGTCGATGGCGCCATCGCCGGCAGCGGTGCCTTCCGCCCCCTGCCCGACGCCGACTACCCCAACGCCTGCGAGATGAAGCGCCTCTTCGTGCGCCCGGCCTTCCGCCGTTTTGGCCTGGGCCGCATACTGGCCCAGGCGCTGATGGATCGCGCCACCGAGGCGGGCTACTCGTCCATGCTGCTCGACACGCTGGATGACATGGAAGCCGCCCGTGGGCTCTACGAGAGCCTGGGCTTTGCTGAGGTGCCACCGTTCTACTTCAACCCCATCCCCGGCGCCCACTATCTGAAGGCCGAGCTCGGCGCCTTCCGGCCGAGTTACTTCGGATAACCGCCTAGAGTGCCGGCATGGCACTCGAACACGACATCCAGCCCCTCGGCGAGCACCGCTGCCTGCTTGGCGAATCGCCGCTCTGGCATCCCACCGAACTGCAGCTCTATGCGGTCGACATTCCGGGCCGTCAGGTGCTGCGCTGGCGCGCGGGCATCGACGCGCCAGACGTGTGGCCGCAGGCGGCGGAGCCCGGCTGCATCGCGGCTCGCGCCGGCGGCGGCCTGCTCGTCGCGCGGCGCGACGGCCTGTGGGCGCTGGACACGACTACCGGTGCGCAGCAACTCGTCAGCCCGCCACCCTACGACCCTGCAAGGCTGCGCTTCAACGACGGCAAGGTCGACCCTGCCGGGCGTTTGTGGATCGGCAGCATCTCGGATGCGCGTGAGCCCGAGGCGGCGCTGTATCGCTTCGACGGCAAGGTCTTTGAATCTCAGGTGCCCGGCTTGACGACATCCAACGGTCTGGCCTGGAGTCCCGACGGCCACCGCATGCACTGGTCCGATACCAAGGCCCATCGCATCTACGTCGCGGACTTCGACGTGGCGACCGGCGCGCTGTCTTCCCCGCGCGTCTTCGCCGAATTCAAGCCGCGCGCGCCGGGCGAGGCCTACGGAGGCCGCCCTGACGGTGCAGCGATGGATGCTGAAGGCCACTACTGGGCCGCGATGTTTGAAGGTGGCTGCCTGCTGCGCATTGCGCCGACCGGCGAAGTTGTGCAGCGTGTCGAGTTGCCGGTGACCTGCCCGACCATGCCCACCTTCGGCGGCGCTGACTTGCGCACCCTCTTCATCACGACGGCGCGCGAGAAGCGCCCCGCCGACGAACTGGAACGCGAGCCGCTCGCTGGCGCCGTGCTGCAACTGCGCGTCGACGTGCCGGGCTTGCCCGCGACCCTGACAAGCGCCTGAATCCTGTGTCGGCCTGGGGGCGTATTTACCCCGGTGTAACTCGTCACATATAATGGCTGGCTTTGTTGGGTGGCGCCCGTGCGTCATCCCGGTGCAATCAGCTCCTGGTAGTTTTGGGGGTTGAGCCGCCCACCCCAGGACCCTGGCGCCATGACCGAGAACGGCCCCCGAAAGACCTGGCCCCCCGCCGTTTCGACGGCCGGCGGCTGGGACGACGACAAAGAGGAGCTGCCCGTCAAGGCCCTGAGCCCTGAGCAGGCGGCAGCGCTGAAGTCGGCGTTGCCGATGTTGTCGCCCTGGCGTGTGCTGGGGATGCAGCTGGTGGCAGGCTTGCTGTGCGTGGCCGTGATCCGGCTGTGGACGGCGTCCGGCGTGGCCATGGTTTCGGCGCTCTATGGCGTCGCGGCGGTGGTGCTGCCAAACATGCTGCTGGCGCGGGGCATGACAAAGCGCGTGGATTCAGCGGTCGGTGCGGCTGCCGGGTTCATGGGTTGGGAATTTTTGAAAATCGGTGCATCGATCGCGATGCTGGTGCTGGCGCCAAAGGTGGTGCCGGGCCTGAGCTGGCCAGCCCTGCTGGTCACCCTCGCGGTGTGCATCAAAGTGAACTGGCTGGCGCTCGCGTGGCGTGGCCGCAGATTGACCTGACGAGGCAGAACGAAACATGGCAGCAGAAGGCCACGAAACAGCAGCCCCGAGCGCTGGTGAATACATCATTCACCACTTGAACCACGCGCAGAGTGGCAAGCAGCAAGGCATCGTCGACTTCTCCGTCGTCAACCTCGACTCCATCTTCTTCAGCGTGCTGCTGGGTCTGGTGGGCAGCTTCTTGCTGTGGCGCGCCGCGAAGGCTGCTACTTCGGGCGTCCCGGGCCGTTTTCAAGCCGCCGTCGAAATCCTCGTCGAGATCGTTGCCGATCAGGCCAAGGGCATCGTCCACAACGCCAACAGCCGCAAGCTCGTCGCGCCGCTGGCCCTGACCGTGTTCGTCTGGATCTTCCTGATGAATGCGATGGACTTGTTCCCGGTGGATCTGTTCCCCTGGATCTGGCAGAACCTCACCGGTGACCACCACGCTTACCTGCGCGTCGTGCCGACTGCGGACCTGTCCATGACCATGGGCCTGTCCCTTGGCGTGCTGATCACCTGCCTCATCTACAACGTCAAGATGAAGGGCGCCGGCGGCTGGGCTCACGAGCTCGTTGCGGCACCGTTCGGCGACAAGGTCTATCTGTACCCAGTCAACCTGGCCATGCAGCTGATCGAGTTCGTCGCCAAGACGGTCTCCCACGGCATGCGACTGTTCGGCAACATGTATGCCGGCGAACTGATCTTCATGCTGATCGCCCTGATGGGCGGCGCCTGGAGCCTGTCGGCCACCGGCATCGGCCTGGCCATCGGCCACATCATCGCGGGCTCGGTGTGGGCGATCTTCCACATCCTGATCATCACGTTGCAGGCCTTCGTGTTCATGATGCTGACGCTGGTCTACATCGGCCAGGCCCACGACGCGCACTGATCCCGCAGCAGCCGTCCCCCAGTTTTTCCAAGCAGTTTTCCCTCAACCCTTTCTCTCTTTTTTCCCCTCAAGGAGTCATCGTGGAAGTCATTAGCTTTGTTGCCCTCGCCGCTGGTCTGATCATTGGTCTGGGCGCCTTCGGTGCTTGTATCGGCATCGGCATCATGGGCAGCAAGTACCTTGAGTCCGCCGCTCGTCAGCCTGAGCTGATGAACGAACTGCAGACCAAGATGTTCCTGCTGGCCGGCCTGATCGACGCGGCCTTCATCATCGGCACGGGTATCGCCCTGTGGTTCGCCACCGCCAACCCGTTCCTGGGCCAGATCGCTACTGCGCTGGCTGCTGGCGCCAAGTAATTCGATGCTGTCGACCCGCCGTGGCCAAGGTTGCCCCGGAGGTTTCCGCACTCGAAACTTTGTGAGGCACCAAGGTGTTTATTAACGCATCGCTCATCGTTCAGATGATCGTGTTCCTGATCCTGGTCGGGTTCACGATGAAGTATGTGTGGCCGCCGATCATCAAGGCGCTCGACGAGCGTGCCGCGAAGATCGCCGCTGGCCTGTCCGCTGCCGACAAGGCCAAGGCCGAACTGGCCGGCGCCGAAGCGCAGATCGCCAAGGAACTGGCTCAGACCAAGGCTGAATCCGGCACGCTGATCTCGGATGCCGAGAAGCGCGCCGCCGCCATCGTCGACGCTGCCAAGGGCCGCGCCGAAGAAGAAGGCGCCAAGATCCTGGCCGCCGCCAAGGCCGACGCCGAGCAGCAGGTTTCCCGCGCTCGCGAAGTCCTGCGCGAGCAAGTCGCTGCACTGGCCGTCAAGGGCGCCGAGCAGATCCTGCAGAAGGAAGTCAACGCCGGCGTTCACGCCGAGCTGCTGGCTCGCCTGAAGACGGAGCTGTAAATGGCCGAGATCGCCACCATCGCCCGCCCCTACGCGGAAGCCCTGTTCCAGGTTGCCAAGTCGCAAGACCTGGGCGCCTGGGGCAAGCAGCTCGACGCGCTGGCCCAGGTGGCGCAGGACGCCGATCTGCGCCAGTTCGCCGATCACCCCAAGGCCCAGGCTGAGCAAGTCGTTGCGGTCATCGCCGCCGCGGCCAAGCAAGACCTCGCCGCCGGTGTGCAGAACTTCCTGCGCGCCATCGTCGAGAACGGCCGCCTGGCTGCGCTGCCCGAGATCGTGGCCCAGTACCACGTGCTGGCCAACGCCGCTTCGGGCGTGTCCGACGCGCAGATCTTCAGCGCCTACGAGATCAGCGACGCTCAGCTCGCCGACCTCAAGGCGTCGCTGGAGAAGCGCTTCGGCCGCAAGCTCGAAGCCCATGTGCAGCTGGAGCCCGGCCTGATCGGCGGCGTTCGCGTCGTCGTGGGTGACGAGGTGCTGGACACCTCCGTCAAAGCCCGCCTTGAGCGCATGAAAGTTGCGCTGACTGCCTGATCCGCAGCTGGACACCCGCAAGACATTCCGATTTACCCCCGCGTCTGACCCCGCCCTTGATCCGGCGAAGGAACGGCCACCTGGGAGACCTAGCATGCAACTGAATCCCGCTGAAATTTCCGAACTGATCAAGAGCCGTATCGAGGGTCTTGGTGGCAGCACGGACATCCGCAACCAGGGCACCGTCGTGTCCGTTTCCGACGGTATCGTCCGCGTCCACGGCCTGTCCGACGTGATGCAGGGCGAAATGCTCGAATTCCCGGTCGCCAAGGACGGCAGCCAGACCTTCGGCCTGGCCCTGAACCTCGAGCGCGACTCCGTCGGCGCCGTGATTCTGGGTGCCTATGAGCACATCTCGGAAGGCGACACCGTCAAGTGCACGGGCCGCATCCTGGAAGTGCCGGTCGGCCCCGAGCTGATCGGCCGCGTCGTCAACGCGCTGGGCGAGCCGATCGACGGCAAGGGCCCGATCAACGCCAAGATGACGGACGTCATCGAGAAGGTCGCCCCGGGCGTGATCGCGCGCAAGAGCGTGGACCAGCCGGTGCAGACCGGCCTGAAGTCGATTGACTCGATGGTTCCTGTCGGCCGTGGCCAGCGCGAACTGATCATTGGTGACCGTCAGACGGGCAAGACCGCCGTCGCCATCGACGCGATCATCAACCAGAAGGGTCAGAACATGACCTGCGTCTACGTCGCCATCGGCCAGAAGGCGTCGTCGATCAAGAACGTGGTGCGCTCGCTGGAGCAGGCCGGCGCGATGGAATACACCATCGTCGTCGCCGCTTCCGCTTCGGAATCCGCTGCGATGCAGTACGTGTCGGCCTACTCGGGCTGCACGATGGGCGAGTACTTCCGCGACCGCGGCCAAGACGCGCTGATCATTTACGACGACCTGTCCAAGCAAGCCGTCGCCTACCGCCAGGTCTCCCTGCTGCTGCGCCGCCCGCCGGGCCGCGAAGCCTACCCTGGCGACGTGTTCTATCTGCACAGCCGCCTGCTGGAGCGCGCCGCCCGCGTGAACGCCGACTACGTCGAAGCCTTCACCAAGGGTGAAGTCAAGGGCAAGACAGGTTCGCTGACGGCACTGCCGATCATCGAAACGCAAGCCGGCGACGTGTCCGCCTTCGTGCCGACCAACGTGATCTCGATCACCGACGGCCAGATCTTCCTGGAAACCAGCCTGTTCAACGCCGGTATCCGCCCCGCCATCAACGCCGGTATCTCGGTGTCGCGCGTCGGTGGTGCTGCCCAGACCAAGCTGATCAAGTCGCTGTCCGGCGGTATCCGTACCGACCTGGCGCAGTACCGTGAGCTGGCTGCGTTCGCGCAGTTCGCTTCCGACCTGGACGAAGCCACCCGCAAGCAGCTGGACCGCGGTGCCCGTGTGACGGAACTGCTCAAGCAGGCCCAGTACTCGCCGCTGTCCATCTCGCTGATGGCCGCGTCGCTGTACGCCGCCAACAAGGGCTTCATGGACAGCATCGAAGTGAAGAAGGTCCTGGCCTTCGAACACGGCCTGCACCAGTACCTGAAGACCAGCCACGCCGCCCTGCTTGCCAAGCTGGAAGCCGACAAGGCGATGGACAAGGACGCCGAAGCTGAACTGAACGCCGCCATCACGGCTTTCAAGAAGTCCTTCGCTTAAGCCACGGAACACGTGGGGCTGAGCTTCAACTTAGCCCTGCACTGACTAGGAGTTCGAATGGCTTCAAGCAAAGAAATCCGCGGCAAGATCAAGTCGGTCGAGAACACCAAGAAGATCACCAAGGCGATGGAAATGGTCGCCGCGTCCAAGATGCGCAAGGCGCAGGAGCGGATGCGGTCGGCTCGCCCCTACGCCGAGAAGATCGGCAACATCGCGGCCAGCCTCGCCAAGGCCAATCCCGAGTACCGCCATCCCTTCCTCGTCAAGAACGAGGGCGTGAAGGCGGTCGGCATGGTCGTCGTCACGACGGACAAGGGCCTGTGCGGTGGTCTCAACACCAATCTGCTGCGCGCGGCCACTGCCAAGCTCAAGGAACTGGAAACCGCGGGCCAGAAGGCCGAGGTCGTCGCCATCGGCGGCAAGGGCCTGGGCTTCATGAACCGCATCGGCGCCAAGGTCGTTGCCCACGCGACGCAGCTCGGCGACCAGCCCCACATTGAGGCCCTCATCGGCCCGGTCAAGGTGCTGCTCGACCAGTACGCCGAAGGCAAGCTGTCCGCCGTCTACCTCTGCTACACGCAGTTCATCAACACGATGAAGCAAGAGGTGAAGGTGCACCAGCTGCTGCCGCTCAAGGCCAGCGACATGGAAACGGACAAGGCCGGCCACTCGTGGGACTACATCTACGAGCCGGACGCCCCCACGGTGATCAACGAGCTGTTGATGCGCTACACGGAAGCGCTGGTCTTCCAGGCCGTTGCCGAGAACATGGCCAGCGAGCAGTCCGCCCGCATGGTGGCCATGAAGGCCGCGACCGACAACGCCGGCACGCTGATCGGTGAGCTGAAGCTGGTCTACAACAAGACCCGCCAGGCAGCCATCACCAAAGAGTTGTCCGAGATCGTCAGCGGCGCAGCCGCGGTCGGTTGAGTCGCTTCGGCACGCAAAGAATTGAATTGAAGGAACGCAAAAATGGCTAACACTCAAGCAGCAGTCGGCAAGATCGTTCAGTGCATTGGCGCCGTCGTCGACGTGGAATTCCCGCGCGACCGCATGCCCAAGGTGTACGACGCGCTGAAGATGGAAGGCTCGGCACTGACGCTGGAAGTCCAGCAGCAGCTGGGCGACGGCGTGGTCCGCACCATTGCGCTGGGTTCGTCCGACGGCCTGCGCCGCGGCACCGAAGTCTTCAACACCGGCGATACCATCAAGGTGCCGGTCGGCAAGGCAACCCTCGGCCGCATCATGGACGTGCTGGGCAACCCCATCGACGAGCGCGGCCCGGTCTCTTCCGAGCTGACCGCCTCCATCCACCGCGCCGCCCCGGCCTATGACGAGCTGAGCCCGTCGCAGGACCTGCTGGAAACCGGCATCAAGGTGATCGACTTGATCTGCCCGTTCGCCAAGGGCGGCAAGGTGGGTCTGTTCGGTGGCGCCGGCGTCGGCAAGACCGTCAACATGATGGAGCTCATCAACAACATCGCCAAGGCGCACAGCGGTCTGTCCGTGTTCGCCGGCGTGGGTGAGCGCACCCGTGAGGGCAACGACTTCTATCACGAGATGTCGGACTCCGGCGTCGTGGTCCAGGACAAGCTGGAAGACTCCAAGGTCGCCATGGTCTACGGCCAGATGAACGAGCCCCCGGGCAACCGTCTGCGCGTGGCACTGACCGGCCTGACCATCGCCGAGTCCTTCCGCGACGAAGGCAAGGACGTGCTGTTCTTCGTGGACAACATCTACCGCTACACGCTGGCCGGCACGGAAGTGTCCGCACTGCTGGGCCGCATGCCTTCCGCCGTGGGCTACCAGCCGACGCTGGCCGAGGAAATGGGCCGCCTGCAAGAGCGCATCACGTCGACCAAGGTCGGCTCGATCACGTCCATCCAGGCCGTCTACGTCCCTGCCGATGACTTGACCGACCCGTCGCCTGCCACGACCTTCGCCCACTTGGACGCTACCGTCGTGCTGTCGCGTGACATCGCTTCGCTGGGCATCTACCCCGCCGTGGACCCGCTGGACTCGACCAGCCGCCAGATCGACCCCAACGTCGTCGGCGAAGAGCACTACACGACGACCCGTGCCGTGCAGCAGGTTCTGCAGCGCTACAAGGAACTGCGCGACATCATCGCCATCCTGGGCATGGACGAACTGTCGCCGGAAGACAAGCTGTCGGTTGCTCGCGCCCGCAAGATCCAGCGCTTCCTGTCGCAGCCCTTCCACGTCGCCGAAGTCTTCACCGGCTCGCCCGGCAAGTACGTGCCGCTGAAGGAAACCATCCGCGGCTTCAAGATGATCGTGGCCGGCGAGTGCGACCACCTGCCCGAGCAAGCTTTCTACATGGTGGGAACCATCGACGAAGCTTTCGAGAAGGCCAAGAAGATCCAGTGAGGTTGACGGGGACGTCTCGGCGTCCCGTCTCCCGCAGGACTTCTTCAATGGTTAGCTAAGGAAGATTGAACATGGCAACCCTCCACGTCGACGTGGTCTCCGCCGAAGAGCTGATCTTCTCGGGCGAGGCCAAGTTCGTCGCCCTGCCGGGCGAGAGTGGCGAGCTCGGCATCCTGCCGAAGCACACGCCGCTGATCACCCGCATCAAGCCGGGCGCCGTGCGCATCGAGCGCCCGGACGGCACCGAAGAGTTCGTCTTCGTCGCCGGCGGCATCCTCGAAGTGCAGCCGAACCGCGTGACCGTGCTGGCCGACACCGCCATCCGCGGCAAAGACCTCGACGAAGCCAAGGCCGTCGAGGCCAAGAAGCAGGCCGAGGAAGCGCTCAAGAACGCCAAGAGCGAACTCGACCAGGCGGCGATCCAGAACGAATTGCTCACGCTGGCGGCGCAGGTCGCAGCGCTGCGCAAGTTCCGCGCGAAGAGCTAAGGGCATTCCCTGCCCAAACCGCAAGCCCGCCTCTTGGCGGGTTTTCTACTTTCTGACCCGTCCATGACCGCGCCCGCCACCGCTCACACCGCCGCCCAGCATGGCCTGGCCCTGCATGTCGAGCAGTGGGCGGCGTGGGCGCCCGGCCTCGCTTCCCAGGACGACTGGCGGGCCTGGCTGCGCCAGCCGCAGCCCCTGCCCGCCGACGCGCCGGCTTCGCCGCCGTTGCCCGAAGTGCCTGCGATGGCGCGGCGGCGCATCGACCCGCTGGGGCGGGCCGCCCTGCAGGTGGCCTACTGGGCCCAGCAGGACGTCGACGGCGCGGCGCTGGCGGCCATGCCCCTGGTGTTCGCGTCGCGCTGGGGCGAACTGGCCCGCTCTGTGGTCATGCTGCAGGAACTGGCCCAGGGCGAAGCCCTGTCGCCGACCGCCTTCAGCCACTCGGTGCACAACGCCATCGGTGCGCAGTACTCCATCCAGCGCGGCGTCACCGCCAATGTCAGCGCGGTGGCCGCCGGCGAAGTCAGCGCCGCCGCCGGCTGGGTCGAAGCCCAGGCCCTGCTGGCCACCGGCGCACCGGCCGTGCTGCTGACGGTGTTCGACGCGCCGCTGCCGGCGCTGTACGCCCACACCGGGCTGGATGCGCTGATCGCGCCACCCCATGCCTATGCCCTGCGCCTGCGTCTGGCGCGTGCGGGCGAACCGGCCGTGCAGCTGACGCGCGAGGCGTCGCTCGCACCCGCGACATCCGGCACGCTGGCGCCCAACCTGCAGGTGCTGCAGTGGCTGCTCAACCCCGCGGCCGAGCTGCGCCAGGGGGACGGCGCCGCGGACTGGCAGTGGCGCCATGTCGTCGCTCGATAGCCTGCTGCTCGACTGGTCCCGGGCCTGGTCCCGCGCCTGGCGGGTGCTGGCCACGGCCTTCAGCTTCGCCTGCTTCGGCATCGGCGGCCTGCTGATGGGCGTGCTCGCCTTCCCGCTGATCAACCTGCTGGTGTGGAGCCCGGTGCGCCGCATCCRCTGGTCACGTGCGCTGGTGGGGGCCAGCTTTCGCGGCTTTATCGGCCTGATGACGCTGCTCGGTCTGGTGCGCGTGCGCTGGACGGGCGTCGAGCGCTTGCAGCGGCGTGGCCTGCTGGTGCTGGCCAACCACCCGACGCTGATCGACGTGGTGGCGCTGATCGGGCGCACGCCCAACGCCGATTGCGTCGTGCGTGCCGGGCTGGGCGACAACCCCTTCACCTGGGGGCCGGTGCGGGCCTGCAACTATTTGCGTAACGACCGTGGCAGCGAGGTGTTGGAAGGTTTCAACGCCAGCCTCCAGGCGGGCAGCAATCTGGTAATTTTTCCCGAAGGCACCCGAAGCAGGCCCGGGCATGCTTTGCAGTTGCAGCGCGGTGCGGCCCAATTGGCCCTGCGCACGGGCGTGGCCATCACGCCAGTGCGCATTCGCTGCGAGCCGCTGGGATTGAGCAAAGGCTGGCCGTGGTGGAAAACCCACGACCGGCCGTTACACCTGAGTCTGGATGTGGGCGAGGACATCGCCGTGACACCCTTTCTAGAGGGTGCTCACGGAGAATTCCCGCTCGCTGCAAGACGGCTCACGGGATACTTGCGGGACTATTTTTCTGGGGGAAAAGGCGATGGAACAGAGCCTGGAACTTGAAATCAAGACCTTGCTCATCGACGCCTTGAATCTCGAGGACATGAGCGCAGACGACATCGACGCCGAGCAGCCGCTCTTCGTCGAAGGCCTCGGCCTGGATTCCATCGACGCGCTCGAGCTGGGCCTGGCGCTGCAAAAGCGCTATGGCGTCACCATGTCGGCCGATTCGGAGGAAACCCGCCGCCATTTCCGCTCCATCCGGGCTTTGGCAGCTTTCGTGGCCACGAGCCGCAAGGGCTGAATCGCCAGGGAGTTCACACCATGACCGAACACGACATCTACACGCGCCTGTCGGCCATCCTGGTCGAGACCTTCGACATCGAGCCCGAGCGCATCCGCCCGGAAGCCCGGCTGTACGACGACCTGGACATCGACTCCATCGACGCGGTGGACCTCATCGTCAAGCTCAAGCCCCTGGTGGGCAAGCGCCTGCAGCCCGAGGCCTTCAAATCGGTGCGCACGCTGCAGGACGTCGTCAACGCCCTGACCGCGCTGCTGCAGCAGGCCGAAGAAACCACCGGTGAAGACGAGGCCGCGCTGCCGCGCGCCGCCTGATCCCGTTTCTCGCCCCAGCGTGCGCAACATCCTCTGGGTGGCGCTGACCGCCCTCTATCCCGTTCTCGTCTACCTGGGCCTCGCACATGCCGAGCCTCGGGTACTGGCGTTGCTGCTGCTGGCGCTGGCACTGGCGCGCTACCTCGCCTCGCGCAGCCAGCAGGCCCTCGCGATCGCGCTGGCCGGCCTGGTGCTGGCCGCGTTGACGGCCTGGTCCAACCAGCTGTTGCCGCTGAAGATCTACCCGGTGGCGATGAACCTGGCCATGCTGGTGCTCTTCGGCGCCAGCCTGTTCAAGGGCCAGACCGTCGTCGAGCGCCTGGCGCGCCTGCACGACCCCGAGCTGGACGCCCACGGGGTGGCCTACACGCGCCGCGTCACCATCGTCTGGTGCGGCTTCTTCATCGTCAACGGCAGCATCAGCCTGGCGACGGCCCTGTGGGCCAGCGAGCAGACCTGGGCGCTGTACAACGGCTTCATCACTTACGGGCTGATGGGCACCCTGATGGGCGGCGAGTGGCTGGTGCGCCGCCGCGTACGAGCCGGCAAGCATGTGGCGTGAACTGCGCCTCGGCCTTGCCGGTGCCCTGAGCCCGGCGCGGGCCGCTCAGCCCGTGGGTTGGCGTTCCGGCCGGGCTGTCATGTCGGCCGAGTTCCTGGCCCAGGCCGCTGGCTGGTTCGCGCATTTCCAGGCGCTGGCGACGGGCGACGTCGCACTGCATTTCGAAGACACCCTGCACGCCACCGCCGCGCTGTTCGGCGCCTGGCATGCCCGCAAGACCGTCTGGTGGCCCGGTGACGCGCTGCCGGCCACGGCGCAGCGTCTGTCCGAGCAGGTGGGGGCGTTTGCCGGCGACTGGCCTGGCCGCAGCGATGCCACTGCTGCCGTGGCCGATGCGCCCGTGCCGGATTGGCAGTCGCTGGACCCGCAGGCCCCCCAGCTCGTCGTTTTCACTTCCGGCAGCAGCGGCGAGCCCAGCGCCATCCCCAAGCAGCTGCACCAGTTGTTCGACGAGGTGCGCGCGCTGGAAGCCGAGTTCGGTGCGCGCCTGGACGGCGCCACGGTTCACGCCACCGTCAGCCACCAGCACATCTACGGCCTGCTGTTCCGCGTGCTGTGGCCGCTGGCGGCCGGCAGGCCCACCGCGGCGAACCGCGTGGCCTATCTGGAAGACCTGCATGCCGTGCCCGGCCGCATCGCGCTGATCGCCAGCCCGGCCCACCTGAAGCGCCTGCAGCTCGCCGTCACCGGCGACCTGCCCGAGCGCCTGGCGGCGGTGTTCAGCTCCGGCGGCCCGCTGCCAGCCGATGCGCTGGCCCCCTGCGCCGAGCGCCTGGGTCAGACGCCCATCGAGGTCTACGGCAGCAGCGAGACCGGCGGTGTGGCCTGGCGCCAGCGCCCGCCCGGCGCGGGCGATGCCGAGCCCTGGCGCGCGCTGCCCGGCGTCGAATGGCAATTGAGCGACGGCCAGCTGCAGCTGCGCTCGGCCCATATCGGTGGCGATGACTGGTACACGGCCGCCGACCATGCGCGCGCGGAAGGCCCCGGCTTCGTGCTGTTGGGCCGCGCGGACCGCATCGTCAAGGTGGAAGAAAAGCGCGTGTCGCTGGCCGCCGTCGAGCAGGCCCTGCTGGCCAGCGGCCAGGTGCAGGAAGCCCGCGCGCYGCTGCTGCCGGGCTCGCGCCAGGAGCTGGGCGTCGTGTTGGTGCCCACGCCCGAGGCCTGGGGCGCCATCGACCAGGCCGGCCGCGCTGCATGGCTCGCGCCGCTGCGCGAACGCCTGGCCGCCCAGCTGGAGTCCACCGTGCGCCCGCGCCGCTGGCGCCTCGTCAGCGAATTCCCCGCCAACACCCAGGGCAAGACCACTCAGGCCGCATTGCAGGCCTTGTTCGACCCCATGCGCCCGCCCGCCCGGGTGCTGATGCGTGAGGCGCTGACGGTGCGGCTGCGCGTCGACATCGAGGCCCGCCATCCCGGCTTCGAAGGGCACTTTGAGGGCCAGCCTGTGCTGCCGGGCGTCGTGCAGCTGGATTGGGCAGAGCGCTTTGCACGCGAGCTGTTCGCACTGCAGCCGGCCTTTGCCGGGCTGGACCAGCTCAAGTTCCAGCAGGTCATCCGCCCCGGCGGCACCGTGGACCTCGAGCTGACCATCAATGCCGACGGCAGCGAGCTGCGTTTCGCGCTGACCAGCGAGCGCGGCGCGCACGCCAGCGGCAAGCTGCGCTTCGGAGCCGGCGTGTGAAGGTTTGCGCCGTCATTCCTGTTTACAACCATGGCGGTACGGTCGGTGGCGTTGCGGCCAAGCTGCGCGAGCAGGGCCTGCCGGTGCTGCTGGTGGACGATGGCAGCGCAGCCGCCACGGCAGCGCAGCTCGACGCCTTGGCGCGGCAGGACGGCATCCAGCTGCTGCGCCTGCCGCACAACCAGGGCAAGGGCGTGSCCGTCATCGCCGGCATGCGCCTGGCGGTCGAGCAGGGCTACACCCATGGCCTGCAG
>NZ_JBFUMO010000063.1:0-18079 GCF_054049355.1 Roseateles sp. P5_E11
TTGTTGAAATTGCATCATATTCAGGCTCTCGACGCTCCGCCGCCATGGCTCGATAGTATCTCTCCGGATCAGTTCTGGCCCGCTCCAAAATTGATCGAAAAGCAGGCAAGTATGTCGGACGTTCTCCCACAGCTTCGCGCAGACGCTCAATATCCGTTTCGGAAAAAGCGCCCTGTTGATTTAGAGAAGTTAATTCTCCGTTTAGGAACACTCTAGGCAGACTGCCCGGCTCCTCCTTCAACAACTCAACTACGTCTCCACGCGAGGTAGAAACCGTTATGCGACGAAACTGCAAAAACGTGAATCTATTAAAATCCAGTTCTAGCAGGTTTGCGAGCAAGTGAAGAAGGGTCGTCTTTCCACGTCCATTTTTTCCATAAAGGACATTTAGCCCTGGAAAAAGCTCAATGTTAAAGTCAAACTGGTCATGCAAACCCTCGACTGAAACGCTGGCGATCGTTGGAGCTTGTTCCATTTCTTCCATCATTTAAAATTTTCGCGCCGCAATAGATTTGAACTTAGGCTGCTGCCTCCCTGACACATGGTGATCACCATCTGTCTGGAATGATCTTAGCTACTCATCAACGTCAGTACGCAGGTAAAGCTCAAAGTACCGCTAGGGGTTAACTACCTAACTAGCCAGCACCAGAGGTACTAGGCGGGTCGCGCGAGCTTTCGCCCCGAGAAGCAGCTGGCTGATCCGGCATAGCGCCAACGACCGACCCGTGCGGCACAACGTTGCAGCCTCAGGCAGCAGCGCATCCTCTCGCCACTCGCATCACCCCCTTCCGCACCTCCACCGTCCACAACACGCCACTCGTCATCCCCAAGCACACCGCCCACTGCTGCSRGCTCARCGGCGCSGTGCCGAAGGCCARGTTCAGCGGYGSGAAGTGAACCACCGCCACCKGCAGCAGCGTCGACAGCGCCACCGCGCCCCACAGCCAGCCGTTGACGAACAAGTTGCGAAACGCACTGGCCGTCTCCGACCGGACGTTGCAGCAGTTGAACAACTGTGCCAGCACCAGCACCGTGAACCATGCCGTGCGCGCGGTGGCGGGGTCGCCATCCCCGGGAATCGGGCCGCCGGGCAGGTAGAGGTCAATCGTTGCCAGCGCCAGCGCCAGGCCCGCCCGCACCACGCCCCACAGCATGGGCGCGTCAATGACGCGCCGGTTGGGCCCGCAGGGCTCCGGCAACGCTTCACCCCGTCACGCAGCCACCCCAAACAATTTGCCCACGCCCGCCGTGATCGCCATCGCCAGYGCGCCCCAGAACGTCACCCGCACGATGCCGCGTGCGATGGGGGCGCCTCCCGTGTAGGCCGCCAGGCCCCCCAGCAGCGCCAGAAAAAGCAGTGACGTGGCGCCAACGATCAGCACCAGGATCTGATGCGGCGCCAGCCAGGCGCTGAGCAGGGGCAGGCCTGCCCCGACCGTGAATGCGGCTGCCGATGCCCATGCCGCCTGCAAGGGCCTGGCGCCGACGGCCTCCGAGATGCCGAGTTCGTCGCGGGTGTGGGCGCCGAGCGCATCGGTGGCCATCAACTGCCGGGCGACCTGTTGCGCAAGTGCGGGGTATAGGAGCCTGTCGGGCTTTGGGTCGGGTGCGCTCCGGGGCAACGCGTCATTCGAGGCCGGCGCGCCGCAGCCTGGCGCGCAAGGCACTGATCTCCTCCAGCAGGTCGAGCACAAGGGCTGCGCCAGCGGTGCCGAGGGCGAGGTCGGCGTTCAGGCGCAAGGCCGTGCGCGTCGCGCGCAGCGATGGCCCCGTGAAGGCCCACTGCTGCGGCGCGTCGCCCTCGGGTTGCAGCACGCCTTCGTCGACCAGCGACAGCACCTGGGCCGGGCTCGCGCCGGCGGCCTGGCACAGGCCGCTCAGGCTGAAGACGATCTCTTCCTCGACGATGACAGCGTCGATCACATCACTTGAGTTGTCGGCCATGGTTGTCATCCTTCCTGCGCGACGCGCGGGTCATAGTCCGGAAACGCCGCCCGCAGCGCGGCATAGGCCGCCTGGGCCGCGTCGGAGTCCGCGCGCGGCAGCGTTAGCGTCAGCACGGCATACAGGTCACCCGGCGGCTTGGCCGGCAGGCCACGGCCCTTCWGGCGCAGCTTGCGGCCCTGGGTGGAGCCGGCGGGAATGGTGAGGTGCACCTCACCCGAGGGGGTGGGCGCTGCGACGGTGGCGCCCAGCGCGGCTTCCCAGGGAGACACCGGCAGGTCGACATACACGTCTCGGCCATCGATCCGGAACTGCGGGTGCGGCTTCAAGGCGATCTCCAGGTACAGGTCGCCCGCAGGTTCGCCGCCGTGGCCAGGGCCGCCCTGGCCCGCCAGGCGCAGGTGCTGCCCCTCGCGCACGCCGGGCGGAATGTTGACCTCCAGCTGGCGGTCATGCAGGGCGACATGCCCCTGGGCATCGGCCACCGGCACGCGCAGCGA
Organism: Roseateles sp. P5_E11; assembly: GCF_054049355.1. Classification (NCBI taxonomy): domain Bacteria; kingdom Pseudomonadati; phylum Pseudomonadota; class Betaproteobacteria; order Burkholderiales; family Sphaerotilaceae; genus Roseateles; species Roseateles sp. P5_E11. Next base: position 2,445 of record NZ_JBFUMO010000063.1, read on the forward strand.
GATCGTGCGGCGTGCACCGCGGTAGCTGTCTTCCAGGTCGATCATCACCTTGGCGTGGTGATCGCTGCCGGGCGCCTGCCGGCGGCCGCCTGCAGCGGGCCGTGCGCCCGGCCCACCGCGCCCGAAGATGGATTCGAAGAAGGCGCTGAAGTCCTCGGCGCTGGGCGCTTGCTGCCCGCCGGGCCCGGCGCCGCCCCGGCCGCTGAACTCGAAGCCGCTGTCCCAACCCGGCGGTGGCTCGAAGGTTTCGCCGCGCGCGTGGCGCTGGCTGATGTCGTCGTAGGCCGCACGGCGCTCGGGGTCGATCAGGGCTTCATGCGCCTCGGCCACATCCTTGAAGCGCGATTCGGCATCCGCCTCCTTGCTGACGTCGGGGTGGAACTTGCGTGCCAGCTTGCGGTAGGCCCGCTTGATCTCGTCCTGGGTGGCGTCTCGCTGCACCCCAAGCGTGGCGTAGTAGTCCTTGAATTCCATTGGGTTCCCCTGTGCGGTGTCGTCAGTTGGAGCCGGCTGGTACAGGCTCAGGCGTGGGTGCTTCAGCGTTGGATGCCTTGGCGACCAGCCTGGACAACTCGGCAAATCCGATCGGCGGCACGGTCAGCCAGGGCAGCGTGAAGAGGCGCCTGGCCAGGCCATGGGCCATGCGTTCCATCTGCTTGCGTTCGCCCGCCAGCCGCGCTTTCAGCAAGGGGTCGCGCGTTCCGGCCGCCAGCACGCTCTTGTTCAGCACCCAGGCATAGGGCTCGATGCCAGCGCGGCGCAGGTCGTCCTGCAGCGCAGCCGCCTGCGACACGGGCGTCACCTCCGGCAGCGTGACCAGGATGATCTTGGTATACGTGCCGTCCTGCAGCCGCATCAAGGGTGTCACCACCCGGGCCGCTCCCGGCCCCTCGAACTCCCGCATCATCTGGCGGTGATAGGCGCCGGTGGCGTCCATCAGCAGCATGGAATGGCCCGTGGGCGCGGTGTCGAGCACGACGAAGGCACTGCGGCCCTCGCTGACGATGCGCGAGAAGGCATGGAAGACGGCCACCTCTTCCGTGCAGGGCGATTGCAGGTCTTCCAGCAGCAGCGCCTGCTCGGCCGCGTCGAGCTTCGGTGACCTGGCCGCCATGATCTTGTCGATGTAGCGCTGCATCTCGACCTTGGGGTCGATGCGGCTGACGCTCAAACCGGGCACATCGCCGGCCAACGTCGAAGCCAGGTGGGCCGCCGGATCGGTGGTGCTGAGGTGCACGGTCTTGCCGCGCTCGACCAGCCCCAGGGCCAGCGCCGCCGCCACGGTCGTCTTGCCGACGCCGCCCTTGCCCATCACCATGATCAGCCCGTGCCCGGCGGTGGCCAGTTCGTCGGCCAGCGCGTCAAGACCTGGGAGCTTGCCGCTGGCTTCCACGACCGCAGCCATGGGCGGCGCGATCGGGCCGGCATCCAGGGTCAGCAGTGCGCGCAGCGCGGGGAGGCCGACCGTGTCGAAGGCCCGCAGCGGGACGCGGTCCTGCGGCAGTGCACGCAGCGATGCGGGCATCGCGTCCAGCGCCTGCTGCCCCAGGTCTTCGATGGCGCAGGCCACGGCGTCGCTGCGCTCACTGGCGTGGAACACGCCGTTGATAGCCAGCCGCTGGTTGTGCAAGCCCAGCTCATGCAGCTCGGCCGAGGTGTGCGCCGCTTCATTGATCGCGCCCTTGTCCGCCCGCGTCACCAGGATGACGGTGGTCTGGGCCGGGTCGCTCAGCGCTTCCAGCGCCGCCTTGAAGCGCTCCTCCTGCATCTTCAGCCCCGAATGCGGGCCCAGGCAGGAGGCGCCCCGGTCGTTGCCGTCGAGAAAGCCGCTCCAGGCCTTGGGCAGGCTCAGCAGCCGCAACGTGTGGCCGGTCGGCGCGGTGTCGAAGACGATGTGATCGAAGCGACCGTCCTTGTCGGACAGCAGCGCGGCGAACTCGTCGAACGAGGCAATCTCGGTGGTGCAGGCGCCGGACAGCTGCTCGCTCACCGTGGAGAGTTCGGCGTCACTGGCGCCAGCGCCCATCTGCGCCAGCACCCGCTGCCGGTAGGACTCGGCCGCCGTGTCGGGGTCGATGTTGAGCACGGACAGCCCCGGCGCGCCGGGCACCGGCGTTGGCGTGTTGCGCAGCTCGATGCCCAGCATCTCATCGAGGTTGGAGGCCGCATCGGTGCTCACCAGCAGCACCTTCTTGCCCCCGTCGGCCAGCGTCAGCGCGGCGGCGGTGGACAGCGAGGTCTTGCCGACGCCGCCCTTGCCGGTGAAGAACARGTGCCGTGTGGCCTGGGTCAGGAAGCTCGGCGCCTGCGCGGCCGGCATCAGCCAGGCTTGCACCTCGGCATGCGAGGGCAGCCCGCCGCTGTGCACGACCCGGCCGTCGATGACGACCGCCGGCGTCGCGCTGACGCCGTGACTCAGGATCGCATCGTGATCCTCGACCTTGATGATCTCGACCTCGACGCCCTGCTCCTTCGCCACCCGCTCGATCATCGCGATGGTGCTGCGGCATTTGCTGCAACCCGAACCTAGAACCATGATCTGCATTGGGACTCCTCGTGCTGGGCCGAAAGACTGTTCAACGTTTCAAATCAGGTCCAGCACATAACGCAGGGTTTCATGGTCAGACCCGGCCTTGTCGAGCCTGAACCCGCCCTGCGTCGCCAGCTCGCGCATGCCTACGTTCTCGCGCAGCACCAGCGCCACCAGGCGCTGCGTGCCGTGGCCTTGCAGGTAGCCCACCATCTTGTCCAGCAGCCGTTGCCCCAGGCCCTCCCCTTGCAGCTCGGTGGCCAGGACGATGGCGAACTCGGCCTCGACGTTGTCGGGATCGGCCACGGCGCGCACGACGCCTAGCGTGTGCTGCGTGCCGTCGGCCTGCGCCTCAATCACGACGAAAGCCATCTCGCGGTCGTAGTCGATCTGCACCAGGCGGGCCAGCTCGCTGCGCGGCAGTTCGCGCCGCATGCTGAAGAAGCGCAGGCGGATGTCCTCGGGTGCGAGCTGCCCGGCGAAGGCGAGGTGCCGCGCCTCGTCCTCGGGCCGGATCGGGCGCACCTGCAGCTGCCGGCCCTGCCACGTCCAGGTCTCGGCAAGTTCAGCCGGATAGGGCTGGATGGCGAAGCGCGATGTCCCGGCACTGGCCGCAGGGGTGACGCGCAGGCGGGCGTCCAGCGCAATGACGCCGTCGCCGTCGGCCAGCAGCGGGTTGATGTCCAGCTCGGCCAGCTCGGGCAGGTCGGCCAGCATTTGCGAGACGGTCACCAGCACGTCGCAGATGGCGTCCATGCGCGCGGGTGCATGGTCGCGGTAGCCGGCAAGCAGCTTGGCCACGCGTGTGCCGGCCACCAGCTCGCGGGCCAGCACGCGGTTCAGCGGCGGCAGGCCGATGGCGCGGTCGGCCATCACCTCCACCGCCGTGCCGCCCTGGCCGAACAGGATGACCGGGCCGAACACCGGGTCCACGCTGGCGCCGACGATCAGCTCCTGCGCATGCGGCCGGCTCACCATGGCCTGCACCGTGAAGCCGGCAATGCGTGCTAGCGGCTTGATCGAGCGCACCCGCGCCAGCATCTGCCGGGCGGCCAGCCGCAAGGCCGCGTCGTCGCTCAGGCCCAGCACCACGCCGCCCACGTCCGACTTGTGGCTGATGTCGGGCGACAGGATCTTCAGCGCGACCGGGTAGCCGATGGCGACTGCGGCTGTCACCGCTTCGTCAGCGGTGGGACCCACCGCGACCGTCGGCACGACCGGGATGCCATAGGCCTGCAGCACGGCCTTGGCCTCCAGCTCGTCGAGCATCTCGCGGCCATCGGCAAGCGCCGCCTCGACGACGGCGCGCGCCGCCGCGCGGTCCGCCGGCCCGGCCTCGCTGGCGGTGGGCGCCTCGGTGAGCAGCGCCTGGTTGCTGGCGTAGCGGGCCAGCATGGCGAACGCTCGCACAGCTTCCTCGGGCGTGTCGTAGCCGGCCACGCCCGCGCCTTCAAAGGTGCGCCGCGCCTCGGCCACGCCGGCGTCGCCCAGCCAGCAGCTCATCAGGCGACCGGCGGCCTCGCGGGCCAGTGGTGCGCAGGCAAGGGCGATGTCCTCGCTGCGCACGATGGCCGTCGGTGCGTGCATGAAGAGCACCGTGCCGGTGTCGGGGTCGTCGAGCAGCGCGCGCAGCGTGGCGGTGTAGCGCTCGACCGGCGCGTCGCCAATGATGTCGACGGGGTTGCCGTGCGACCAGGTGGGCGGCAGCACGGCGTCCAGCTTTGCGCGAAGCGCGTCACTCAGCGGTGGCAGGTCGACGCCGGCCAGCGCGGCCGCGTCGGCCGCCATGACACCGGCGCCGCCGCCGTTGGTCATCAGCGTCAGGCCGCGCTGTGGGCTGCCGCGGAAATGCGCCAGCGTTTCGGCCGCCATGAACAGGTCTTGCAGCGTATCCACGCGCAGCATGCCGGCGCGGCGGATTGCGGCGTCGATGACCACGTCCGACCCGGCCAGCGCGCCGGTGTGCGACGCGGCGGCCTGCAGGCCCTTGCCCGCGCGGCCGGCCTTGACGACGATGACCGGCTTGTTGCGCGCCGCCGCACGCGCCGCCGACATGAACTTGCGCGGCGACTCGATGGACTCGATGTAGAGCAGGATGGCCCGCGTGTGCGGGTCGCTGGCGAAGTGGTCGAGCAGGTCGCCGAAGTCCACATCGGCCCGCTCGCCCAGCGACACCATGTGCGAGAAGCCGATGCGACGCGAGCGCGCCCAGTCGAGCACCGCCGTGACCAGCGCGCCCGACTGCGACACGAAGGCGATGTCGCCGGGCAAGGCGTCGACATGGGCAAAGCTGGCGTTCAGGCCGATGCGCGGCGACAGCAGGCCCAGGCAGTTGGGGCCGAGCAGGCGCAGCAGATGCGGCCGGGCGGCGTCCAGCGCGGCCTGCTTCTGAACAGCGTTCAGGCCGGCGGTCATGACGATGGCGGCGCGCGTGCCCAGCTGGCCCAGCTCGGCGATGAGGCCGGGCACCGTATCCGGCGGGGTGCACAGCACGGCCAGGTCCGGCGCTTCGGTCAGGTCGCCGATGCGGCCTGCCAGCGCCACGCCGTCGAGCTCGGCGTGCTTGGGGTTGACGCCGAAAACACGGCCAGCAAACGTGCCGGCACGGAGGTTGCGCCAGACGGTCGCCCCGACGCTGCCGGGGCGGTTGGAGGCGCCGACCACCACGACCGAGCGCGGTGACAGAAGCTGGTCGAGGTGGCGGATGCTCATGCGGATGTCAGGGGGTAATCGCCACCTTGAGCACACCGTCGCGCTGGTGGCCGAACAGCTCGTAGGCCGCCTCGATGTCATCGAGCTTGAAGCGGTGCGTCACCATGGCCTCCAGGTTGACGCGCCGCGCGGCGATGACGGACATCAGCCGGCGCATGCGCTCCTTGCCGCCGGGGCAGAGGGTGGTGACGATCTTGTGGTCGCCCAGGCCTGCTGCAAAGGCGCCGAGCGGGATGGTCAGGTCGGTGGAGTAGACGCCCAGGCTGGACAGCGTGCCACCCGGCCGCAGCACGCGCAGGCAGGCCTCGAAGGTCTGCTGCGTGCCCAGGGCCTCGATGGCGACGTCGACGCCGCGGCCGTCGGTCAGGCGCATGATTTCTTCCACGGGGTCGACCTTGCTGGCGTCGATGACATGGTCGGCGCCCATCTGCGTGGCGATGGCCAGGCGGTTGGCCAGGCGGTCGACGCCGATGACCATGGACGCACCGCTGAGCTTGGCGCCGGCCGTGGCGCACAGGCCGATGGGGCCTTGCGCAAACACCGCCACCGTGTCGCCGATGCGCACGCCGGCACTCTCGGCCCCGCTGAAGCCGGTGGACATGATGTCGGGGCACATCAGCACCTGCTCGTCGGTCAGAGAGTCGGGCACCGGCGCCAGGTTGGCCATGGCGTCGGGCACCAGCACGTACTCGGCCTGGCAGCCGTCGATGGTGTTGCCGAACTTCCAGCCACCCATGGCCTTCCAGCCATGCGCGGTGCCGGCGCCGTCCTGCGAGCCGCAGCCGCACAGGCAGGCGGTGCTCCAGCCGCTGGGCGTGATGGCGCCGGCGATGACGCGCTGGCCCTCGCGGTAGCCGCGCACGCCCGAGCCGAGCTTCTCGATGACGCCCACGGGCTCGTGGCCGATGGTCAGGCCGCGCTCGACCGGGTACTCGCCCTTGAGGATGTGGATGTCGGTGCCGCAGATGGTCGTCGTGGTGACGCGGATCAGCGCGTCCTGCGGGCCGACATCGGGCATGGGCTTGTCATCCAGCACGATGCGCCCGGGCTCGACGAAGACAGCGGCTTTCATCATGGCCATGGGAAATCCTCCAAAAGGCGCTACGCGCCTGGAAGGTTCCATGACGTCAGGCCACCCTACTCCGAGGCCTTGCCCAGGTGCAGGGTGGGAGCGCCGTTGCAGGGTAGGACGCGAGGCCGGCGGCCGCTTTGCGCCAGATCAGTTCAGGCCCGCCTTGTCCAGGCCGAACATCTTGTCCGCCGAGCCCGGCACATTGCGCACCGCCACATTCATGCGGTTCCAGCCATTGATGGCGGCGACGCGCCAGGTCAGCTCGGACAGCTCTTCCGGGGAGAAATGCTCGCTGACCTCGGCATAGGCAGCGTCGGAAATGCCCTCGGCCGGGATGCGCGTCAGCAGCTCGGTCCAGGCCAGGGCGGCGCGCTCCTTGGGCGTGAACAGCGTCGACTCGCGCCAGATGGCGACGTGGTGCAGGCGCAGCTCGCGCTCGCCGTGCATCTTGGCCTGCTTGACGTGCATGTCCAGGCAGAAGGCGCAGCCGTTGAGCTGGGAGGCACGGATGTCGATCAGCACGGCCAGGGTCTTGTCCATGCGGAAGGCCATGCTGAAGTCCAGGTACTTCTTGGACAGGTCGGCGGACTGGCGGAAATAGTCGAGGCGGGCTTGGTGCGTGCTCATGGCAATGTCCTTGGATGTTGTGGGCCGACAAAATCGCCGGCCTCACACTCAAGACGGATCAGCCGCGGCGTTTGTGACACGCATCCGGATCCCGCTGAGCTTGTCGGGGTTGCGCTGGATATAGACGGCACCCACCTGGCCCGACTCAGCCGACGGTGCCAGCGCAATGGTCTGCACGAGTCGACCGCCGTTGCTGTCGTCGAGGATGAGCAGGCCCGGCAGGCCGTTGACGACCGCCGGCAACAGGCGCCAGGACCGGCTGGTGGGCAGTTGCGCGAAGCCGATGAAGGTGCGCGCGATCTGCGCACCGCCATGCAGGGGCTTGGGCACCGCGCTGACCTTGCCGCCGCCGTCGGCCATCAGCACGGCGTCCTCGCTGAGCAACTGGGCCAGGGCCGAGACGTCCTGGCTGCGCACGGCATCCATGAAGGCGTTGACGAGYCGATCGGCCTCCTCCTTGGCCACCTCGCGGCGCGCGTAGTCGGCCTTGATGTTCTTGCGCGCGCGGCTGATGAGCTGGCGGCAGGCGGCCTCGCTGCGGTCCAGGTGACGGCCGATCTCGTCGTAGTCGAGGTCGAACACGTCGTGCAGCAAAAAGGCCGCGCGCTCCAGCGGCGACAGGCGCTCCAGGGCCAGCATGAAGGCGATGGACACGTCCTGGGCGAACTCGGCCTGCTTCTCGGGGCCGGGGGCCCAGCCGAACAAGGCTTCGTCCTCCAGCATGGGCTCGGGCAGCCAGACGCCCACGTATTGCTCGCGCTGCACGGCGGCGGAGCGCAGCTTGTCCAGGCAGAGATTGGTCACCAGCCGCGACAGGAAGGCGCCCTCGTGCTGGATGGGGGCCGCATCCACCTCGGCCCAGCGCAGCCAGGCCTCCTGCACGATGTCCTCGGCCTCGGCACGCGAGCCGAGCATGCGGTAGGCCAGCGCGCGCAGGCGGCGCGCATGGTCACGGTCAAAGCGCAGGGCGCGGGCGGTGGGCGAGAGGTCGTCGGTCATGGCGGGAGTTTCGCGGTTCAACTCCCTCCTGACGGGACAGCCCCCACGTTTGTGACATCAGCGCGCGATCTCCACCGCCGCCAGCAGCATCCAGGCCGAGTGCGGCAGCCACTGCTCCACCCAGCGCCACTGCTCGCCGTCGGGCCCTGGTCCGAACGCAATATCCTCGCCCGTATCGCTGCCGACGGCGCCCGTGATGCCATTGGAGATGCCGCCGGCAAACATGTCGCCCGCGCTGGACGGTACGGCCGGCGGGTTGCGCTTGCCAAAGCCGTAGAGCATGGAGATGCCGTAGGGGTTGCGGCCCAGCGTCCAGTCGAGCTGGCTTTGCGCATAGCCGGCCCAGCCCTCGGGCATGCCGGTGCCGAGCTGGCGGCTGGCAACCGCCATGGCCGTGGTCAACGAGGCCAGGCGCGCACTCTCGCCCTGCCACCAATAGCCGGTCTCGTTCTTGTGCGGGATGAAGAAGCCCTCCATCACGGAGCCTTCTGCCTTGCCGTTCGGCGCGAGCTGGAAGGACTGGCGTGCATAGCCATAGGGGTTGGACACGCGCTGGGTGATGGCGATCTCATGCTTCAGTGCCGACGCGATGGCAGCGGTCGCGCGGCCGCGACGCGCCTCCTGGGTCTCGATGGCTAGATAGTGCGTGAGGCTCAGCACCGGCAGGCCGGCTTCGACCGCGTGGTAGTACGGCCGTGTGCCGCCATCGCTGATGAAGCCGCCGGCAGCGGTCTGGCGGCCCATCAGGCTCTCGGCGCGCAGCCGTGCCGCGTCGAGGAAGCGCGGCTCATGCGTCGCATTGAACAGTTCGACCGCGGCCATCAGCGCCGTGTAGTCGTCGATGATGTTCTCGATGCCATTGGCCGTGTACTGCGCATTGAACTGCTGCAGATGGTCGAAGGCCTTGACCGCGTCGGCCAGATAGGTCGCACCGTTGAACTCGCCCTGCCGACCCGATTGCTTCGCCAGCAGCGAGGCCCGCGCCAACGTCGCGATGGCCATGCCGCCCCCCGCGCGATAGGCCGAGCGGTAGAGCTGGGTGTATTTGCCGTCCTCGCCCTCGTAGCCGACGACCATGCGCTCGGCCTTCTCGTCGCCCCATTTGTCAAACACCGTCGTGTAGAAATAGCCCTCTGCGTCGAGGATGCGGTGCAGATAGTCGGCACCCCAGAAGGCCTCGTTCTCGGCGCGCTTGAGCAGGCCCGCGCGGCGGTAGAGGTCGGCCGAGGTGTGGGATGTATAGGCCAGCACCCAGGCCGCCATCGACGTCTGCTGCGGGTTGAAGAAGTTGGCGTAGCCGAGGTGGGACAAATACTTGCCCGTGTCGCCGCCGGCGTCCTTCCAGCCGCCGTGCACGTCGACGAAGCGGTCCGTCTCGAAGATGCGGATGCGGCTGTCGCCCTTGGCCGTATGGCGGCTGCGGTGGAAGTAGTCCAGCGTCTTGTCGGCAATCGTCGTGAAGAGAGCCTGGTCACGCACATGCACCGGTGCCGACAGCGCGCGCTTGCCACCCAACGTGGCTTCGACGCGATAGGCGCCCGCCTTCTCGATGGCCGAGAAGTCGACCTCGAAGTAGCGCTTGCCCGCCCCCCAGGCGGAGAACTCGGGCAAGGCCTTCAGTTCGCCCTGGGCGACGACCTTGCCACCGGCCAGCACGCGGTAGCGCCCGGCCTGGGCCGGGCCCGTGGACTCGACGACAGCCCTTTTGGGGCCGACGCGTTCCAGCGCCACCTGGTTGATCTGCACCAGCAGCGGATCGGTCGGCAACTTGACCGACACCGTCGTCACCGGCGCAGCCGCCTCGGCGGCCACGCACAGCGGCGCTGCGGCCACGAGGGCCGCTGCAATCAGGATTCGCTTCATTCCCATGCCATGTTCTTGGACCACTTGATGCCCGAGGTCGGGCATTTGCCGCTGTTGTCGGGGTAGCTGCTGTTGATGACCGAATTGACCGTGCTGACGCTGTTCATGGCCGGATTCTTCTTGTAGATGTCCAGGGCCATGCTGGCGCGCCAGCAGTTGCCCGCATCGTCGCCGAGGCTGCTGGACTTGAGCCAGCGGATGTACTGGTCGGTCAGGTAGGTGGCGAAGCAGGTCTCGGCGCTCAGGCTGCCGCAATTGCCAGCGTTCTTGACCGAGGTGAAGGCCGAGACGCTGCCAATCGAGCCGGTGTTGACCTGCACCTGGAAGGCCATGCCGACGAGGTTGTGTTTGTCGAAGGCCGTGAAGCCGATGCCCTTCAGGGCGCTCAGGACCGGCAGCAGCTTGTCGTTGTTGATGTGCGCGTAATGGCTCATCACATACTTGTCCTGCTGGTTGTCGAAGGCCGACTGCAGGGCCTTGCAGATCTTGGTCAGGGCCGCGCGCTTGGTGGAGTTGGAGCGGCTGAGGTTGGGATAGGGGTCGAGCCGCGAATCATCCGCCTTGAAGTTGGCGGCCGACACGCCGGTGACCTGCACGCCCCAGTTCTTCATGTCGGTGTTGGTCGCGCCGGTCTTGCCCAGCACATAGGGCGCGAAGGCGTTCTTGAAGTAGTCGGGGAAATCGCCCACCGTCGTCACACCGACCGGGCCGAAGGTGTCACCGCGGTAGTCGGAAATGCCTTGGCTGGCCTCGTAGTCCACCTCGCAATAGCGCCAGGGGCCGACGTCCTGGTAGTTGGTGGTGCCGTTCTCCGGGTAGGCGTCCATGCTGAGCACGGCCTGCCATTGGGCGACGGTCAGCTTGCGGTTCTTGTCGAAGACGTTGCCGTAGACCTTGGCGTCGCCCACGGGGATGACGCCGCTGGCCGCCGCCGGCTGGACGGCCGTCACCAGGGCCTGGCCGCTGGCGGTCTCGGTCTTGGTATAGAGCCAGCCGTCCTGCACATAGGCCGTGCTCTTGGCGGCATTGCTGCCGGCCGCATTGCCAGCCCCAATTGCGAGCGAAGACAGGCTCAACAGGGCGAGGGCCGCACACGAGCCGATCCGGAGTGATTGCATGTTTGCCTCAACGAAGTCTTGTGGCGATGGAAGAGCCACGGGTTGTGGATGCCCACGAGCAGCGCACGCACTGCCGGCGAGGAGCGCAACTTCACTGCTGGATGCGCCGGGCCAGACCTCGTCCCTCCAACGGGACTTCACGTCTCATGGGCGGCGAATGTAGGGCCGCCAAGCCGGCATCGTCAATATTTAAATCCAATGGTTGTATAAATTTATTTCAAGCGTGATCGACGCCGGAACCGCCGCCTCGGACAGAATCGCGGCCCGGGCACAGGCCCCACCTATCATGGGCACCACGAAAGCGCCGTCAGCACGCATGAGAACCACCGGCCGAGGAGCCACCCAACAGTCCAGCGCCCCCTTCAACCGCCGCGTGGTGCTGGACTTCATCCGCCAGCAAGGCGCCGCCTCGCGCAAGGACATCGCCGACATGGTGTCCCTGAGCCCGCAGACGGTGGCCAACATCACCAACGACCTGGAGGCCATCGGCCTCATCGTGTCGCGGCGCCAGAAGGTCGACAAATCGCGCGGCCAGCCGCCCATCGCCTTCGAGCTGAACCCGCAGGCTGGCAACGCCATCGGCATCAGCCTGGAGCCGGGCCGGGCCTCGGCGGCCCTCGTCAACCTGGTCGGCGAGATCCGCAGCCGCTGCGAGGTCGAGCTGGACACCGGCGACCGCCAGCAGATGCTGGCGTCCATGCTGCAGCTCGTGGCGCGCCTGCGCCGTGAATCGACCGAGCGCCTCTGGGGCATCGGCGTCGCCCTGCCCGGCCCGCTCGGCCATACCGACATCAGCTTCGTCGGCCCGACGGCGCTGGAAGGCTGGAACGACCTGTCCGTGCTGGACGAACTGCGCGAGACCACCGGCCTGCCTCTTTTCTACCGCGTCGACAGCGTTGCCGGCGCCCTGGGCGAGACGCTGTTCGGCGTCGCTCGCCATCTGGACGACTTCTTCTACCTGCACCTCGGCCTGGGCCTGGGCGGAGCCCTGGTCATCGGCCGCTCGGCCTACCCCGGCGCCGATGGCAATGCCACCGAGATCGGCCACGTGCCCATCGTGCCCGGCGGCACGCCCTGCTATTGCGGCAACCGCGGCTGCCTGGAGCGCTACGTCTCCATGCACTCCCTGGCCGAAGCCCTGGGCGTGAGCGACCACGATGTCTGGACCCTGGACCTCAGCGCACGCCTGCAGCAGCCCGCCGACGAGGCCCTGCATCGCTGGTGCCGCCAGGCCGCCGACCGCCTGCGCGACGCCGTCTGCATGATCGAGAACATGCTGGACCCGCGCTCCATCGTCATCGGCGGCTCCGCGCCCAAGGTGCTGGTGGAGCACCTCGTCGCCCTGGCCCTGCCCTGGCACCGCTCCGTGCGCGGCAGCATGGCGGCGCCCGAGACCCGCATCGTGCTGTCCGACCGCCAGGACGACTCCTCCATCCTCGGCGCCGCCGTGCTGCCCATCTACGAGATGCTGTCACCGCGCCTTGAAGTGCTGCAACAGGATCGCCGCGGCGAGCTCGATGTGGGCGAATTGCTGGGTCATCGCCCCGCCACCAAGCGAAGCGGATAAATATTTCAATCCATTGGATTTAATTATTGACACGACTTCCGATGGGCTCCTATAGTCGGCGCCCATGGACACGGATCGCGCCCTTTTCATCCCTCAGCTCAGCGTCGTCGGCGACGTTGGCGTCGACCTGGTTCTCGGCTCGCTGGAGGGCTGGCCCAGCATCGGCACCGAGCTGCTGATGCCGCGCAGCGAGCTGCGTGCCGGCGGCTCGGGCGCCAACGCGGCGCTGGCCGCCCGCCATATCGGCCAGGCCACCCACCTCATCTCCGCCGTCGGCAACGACCACTTCGGCCACTGGCTGGCCGAGCAGTTCAGCGGCATTCGCACCCACCTGGAAGTCTGCGACCGCGAGACCACCATCTCGGTCGGCCTGATGCACAGCTGCGGCGAGCGCAACTTCTTCACCACCCACGGCCATCTGCAGCAGCTGTCGGTGCAGCATGTGCTCAAGCACCTGCACGCCACGCCGGTGCCGTCCATCGCCCTCTTCACGGCGCCCTTCCTGCTGCCCCATCTGCGCGCCCGCTACGCCGACCTGTTGGCCGAAGCGGCCTCGCGCGGCTACCGCATCGCCCTGGACACCGGCTGGCCGCCCGAGGGCTGGGATCGCGACGAGGTGCTGGGCTGGCTGCCGCACTGCGACCACCTGCTCATCAACGAGCTGGAGGCGCGCAGCATTGCCGGCACCAAGGACCTGGACGATGCGCTGACGTTGATCGCCAAGGCGCTGAAGCCAGGGGCCAGCCTCGTCATCAAGGTCGGCGCCCGCGGCGCGCTGGGCATCGAGAATGGTCAGCGCGTGGTGTATGACACCGAGCCGGCCGACATCTTCGACACCATCGGCGCGGGTGACGCCTTCAATGCGGGCTACCTCTCTGCACGGTTGCGCGGTGGCGATCTTTCGGAAGGCATGGCCGCAGGTTGCCRCACGGCGCGGGCCATCCTGTCCCGCTTCCCGCGCAAGACCATCCGCGCCGGCGAATTCGCTGACTGCGTGGCCGTCTGAGCACCAAGCCATGAAACACCGCGCGCTGATCGTCGGCTACATCCTGCTGATCTGGTTCGTGATCTCCTTCGTCACCAACCTGATCGGCCCGCTGATGCCGATCATCATCCAGGACTTCAAGCTCAGCCTGGCGCTCGCGGGTTTCCTGCCCTTCTCCTTCTTCCTCGCCTACGGCCTGGTCTCGGTGCCCGGCGGCATGCTGGTCGAGGCGCGCGGACCGCGCTTCACCATCCTGATCGCCTTCCTGCTCAACCTCGCCGGGTCGCTGGCCATCGCGATGTGGCCCAGCTACGGCACGGCCATCGCCGGTCTCTTCGTCATCGGCCTGGGCATGGCCCTGCTGCAGGTCGTCATCAATCCGCTGCTGCGCACGGCAGGCGGCGAGGCCCATTTCGCCTTCTTCTCGGTGATGGGCCAGCTCGTCTTCGGCCTGGCGTCCTTCCTCAGCCCCTGGGCCTTCCAGCTGCTGATGGAGAGGCCCGGCGCGGCCGGCAGTTCCCTGGTGTGGGTCGCCTTCTACTGGATCTTCACGGCCGGCTTCGTCGCCCTCATCCTCGCCAACCAGACCCTGCCCCTGCCCCAGGTCGAGCTCAAGGACGACGAGCGCGCCGGCGGCTGGGCGGCCTACAAGGAGCTGCTGGCGCGGCGTGATGTGCGCCTCTTCTTCCTGGGCATCCTGGCCTATGTCGGCACCGAGCAGGTGCTGGCCAACTGGATGTCGCAGTTCCTGGCCACCTATCACGGCTTCTCGGCCACGGCCGAGGGGGCGGACGCCGTCGCCCGCTTCTGGGGCCTGATGTCCGTCGGCTGCCTGCTCGGCCTGGTGCTGCTGAAGCTGCTGGACTCACGCGTCGTGCTGGCCGGCTTCACCGTGCTGGCCATGGGCTGCGTCGGCATCGCGCTGTTCKGCCCGGCGGCCGCCTCGCTGTGGGCCTTCCCGGCCTCGGGCTTTTGCCTGTCGGTGATGTTCTCCATCGTCTTCTCGCTGGGCCTGAACTCCGTACCCCGCCACCACGGCGCCTTCTCGGGCGTGCTGTGCACCGGCATCCTCGGCGGCGCCGTCGTGCCGCTGCTGGTGGGCGTGCTCGGCGACGCCATCGGCCTGCGCGCCGCCATGACCACCGTCTTCCTGACCCTGGCCTACATCCTGAGCGTGAGCGCCTGGGCCAGGCCATTGGTGCGCAACGGGACCGTCTCGCTGGCGCAGTTGTTGTCCGGCACTAAACCAAAGCCCAGACCCGGGGCCTGACTTCCCGACTCAAACACGCCGTGGCTTTCGGGCCAGGACGGCGGCCGCCCATACACAGACACAAGGAGCCGAGAGCGATGAGAACGAACCGAGCTGGATACGCCAAGACCGTCACCGCAGCCGCCGTGAGCCTGCTGGCCGGCACCGCCTTTGYGCAAGAGACGGCCACGACAGACAAGGACACCGCCAGGAACGAGCTGCCCACCGTCACCGTCAGCGCGACGCGCGTCAACTCCAACCTGCTGAAGACGCCGGTCGCCGTCACCGCCATCACCCAGGAGGCGCTGAGCCGCGAGGGCATCCACGACGTGCGCGGCCTGTCCGGCACCGTGCCCAATCTGCAGATCTCCTCGGGCGCCGACTCCGGCATCCAGATCAACATCCGCGGCGTGGGCTCCACCAACTTCACCGAGATCGGTGACCCCGCGGTCGGCCTGCATGTCGGCGGCCTGTACTCGCCGCGGCCGCAAGGGGCGCTCGCGCTGATGTTCGACCTGGAGCAGGTGGAAGTGCTGCGCGGCCCGCAGGGCACGCTGTTCGGCCGCAACTCCACCGGCGGCAGCGTCAACATCATCCCGGCCAAGCCCGAGTTCGGCTCCACCTACGGCAATGTCGAAGCGGACTTCGGCAACTACCGCAAGCGCCAGGTCAACCTGATCCAGAACATCGCCGTCAACGACAAGTTCGCGCTGCGCGCCACCGTCAGCAAGGTCACGCGCGACGGCTGGATCAACCAGCAGCAGGACTTCTACGACGTCAACCTGCCGGCGCATGGCTTCGTCGCCGATGGCATCCCTGACGTGGACCAGCGCCGCAACACCCTGGTCTCCAAAAGCAAGTACTACTACAACCGCGACGAATGGGCGGCCCGCATCGCCGGCCGGCTCAAGCT
>NZ_JBFUMO010000064.1:0-17934 GCF_054049355.1 Roseateles sp. P5_E11
CAATAGGGGTGAACTGGCACCCGGAATTCGCAGCCTCGCGTTCGGGCGATACGTGGTGTTCTTCCAGCCCTTGCCAGACGGTATTGATGTCGTTCGCGTTTTACACGGATCACGCGACATTGACGCAAGCTTCGAGCTATAGGCTCTGGCGCACTGCAACTCCAGACGCTGCCGCCTGAGCACCGGACGGGGCAACACGGCCTGCCCCGGCCAAACTCCCCCCGCATGAAAAAACTCGCCCTTGCATTGATCCCCTCACTGCTGCCCATGGCCATCGCGGCCCAGACGCTGGTCTATGTCGGCACCGACACCGGCGGCGAGAGCAAAGGCATCTACGTCTCCACCCTTGACGAGATCACCGGCGCGCTGTCCCCGCCGCTGCTGGCCGCCGCCATCGGCAACCCGGGCTTCCTCACCACGCATCCGAGCAAGCCCGTTGTCTACTCGGTCGCAGCCGGCCGCGCCGCTGATGGGTCCTGGAAAGAGGAAGTTGCCGCGTTCACCGTGCAGGACGACGGCCGCCTGGTGCTGCTCAACACCCGGCCCTCGGGCGGCAACGGCCCTTGCCACATCTCCGTCGATGCCGGTGGGCGCGTGCTGCTGCTGGCCAACTACAACGGGGGCAACGTCGTGTCCTACCCCATCCAGGGCGACGGCAGCCTGGGGCCGGCGGCCTCCACGGTCCAGCATGAGGGCGCCAGCGTCAACCCACAGCGCCAGCAGCAACCCCACCCGCACGGCATCTACCCCGGCCCGACCCAGACCCGCGCCTACGTGCCCGACCTGGGGCTGGACAAGGTGGTTATCTATCGGCTGGACGCGGCGAGCGGCCGGCTCTCGCCGAACGTTCCTGCCTACGCCACCACCGAGCCCGGCGGCGGCCCGCGCCACATGGCCTTCCACCCGAACGGCCGCTACGCCTACGTGAACCTGGAGCTGACCTCCCGCGTGGCCGCCTACCGCGTGGATGCGGTGACCGGCGCGATGGAGGGCTTTCAAGTGCTGTCCAGCCTGCCGCCCGGCACCAAGGCCGAAGGCAACAG
The DNA here is from genome assembly GCF_054049355.1 of Roseateles sp. P5_E11. Lineage (NCBI taxonomy): Bacteria > Pseudomonadati > Pseudomonadota > Betaproteobacteria > Burkholderiales > Sphaerotilaceae > Roseateles > Roseateles sp. P5_E11. Next base: position 1,044 of record NZ_JBFUMO010000064.1, read on the forward strand.
CACCGCCGAGATCATGGTCCACCCAGGCGGCCGGTTCCTCTACGTCTCCAACCGCGGGCACGACAGCATCGCGGTGTTCGCCATCGACGCGCAGGACGGGTCACTGCGCTTCATCGAGGCGACGAGCACCGGTGGGCACACGCCGCGCAGTTTTGGCATCGTCCCGGGCGGGCGCTTTCTGGTGGCGGCCAATCATGACAGCGGCAACGTCACCGTTTTTCGTATGAATCCCGAGCACGGCACGCTGTCACGCGTTGGCGGCGAGGTAACGGTTGACCAGCCTGCGTACGTTCGCTTCTTGCGGCGCTAGACGATAGTCATCGCGGCGGCCAAGGCCCCCCTGGGCTATGCCAACCTCCTTGGCGAGGGCAGCGAGCGCCTGTCTGGCGGCCAGCGCCAGCGCATCAGCATCGCTCGTGCGATGCTGAAGAACCCGCCGCATTGGGCGCCACGAAGAGCTGGTGGCTCGCGGCGGGCTGTATGCGAAGCTGGCGGCGATGCAGTTTGGGTTGGTCACGAACGCAGGAGCGGCCTGAGCTATTCCGGCAGCCGCCGCATCCAGCGCGACATGTGGCTCTGGTGGGCAAAGCCGGCCATCAACGCGATCTCACTGAGCGCCCCCGCCCGCTGCTGCACCAGTTGCCGGGCACGCTCGACACGCCGCGACACCACGTAGCGATGCACCGGCATGCCGACGCCGCTGCGAAACAGCCGCTGCAGGCTCCACGGGCTGACGCCCGCCACCCGCGCCAGGCTGGGCAGCGACAGCGGTCGTTCGAGATTCGCCTCGATGTAGTCCTGCACGCGCTGCAGGACCGGGGCTGCGGGCGCCTCCTGCGATGACGGCGCGCGCAGCAGCACCGCCGTGGCAACCGACTGCACAAGGCCGTTACGGAAGTGCTCGCCAAAGGGAGCGTCGGATTGCAGGTCCTGGGCCAGCGCATAGAGCAGCCCCTGCAGGCGCGGCTCGCGCGCCATGTGGACCATGCCGACTTGGACATGCCGGCTGCCCAGGCCCAGCTCGTCCGCCATCCGCTCCAGCCGGGACGGGGCGATCAACACCTCCAGGCTGTTGAAGTCGGACTGGGCCTCAAACCCGTCGGCGGCCCCAGCCGGCACGATGTCCACGTCGCCGCGCGTGCGCAGGAAGGGCAGCCCCGTGCGCAGACAGGCCGTCTTGGTGCTGGCACTGAGATGGAGGACGACGCGGTGGTGGTCCAGCGGCGTGGCGAGCGCCCGACCCGCACGTTCGTGCCGCGACCGCAACGCCATCCCGCTCCGGCTGATCAACTCTGAATGCATGGCGGCAATCTAGCGGGCCGGCCAAATCCCCAGCCGCCGAGGGGCCRTGCCCGAATGTGCCGTCCGCTGCTCTTTTCGTGCGCGACAGGACATGCCCACCGCCCCTACAAACTCGGCATGAACAACATCCTTGTCATCGGCGCGGGCCCCACGGGCTCGAACACTGCGGCCCTCCTTGCGTCGAAGGGCCATCACGTCACGCTGGTCAGCCGGCGCGGAACGCCTGCATCCCACCCGGGTGTGAGGCACGTGGCGGCGGACGTCAACGACCCGCAAACCATGCGCGAACTCGCCACGGGCGTCGACACCCTCATCAACTGCGCGATGCCGGCCTACGACCGCTGGCCCGAGGAATTCCCGCCGATCGGGAGCGCCGCGCTGTCGGTGGCGGCGGCCGTGGGCGCCCGGCTCGTGACCCTGAGCAACGTCTACGGCTACGGCCCTGTCGAAGGACCGCTGCGCGAGAACCATGCGCTGGCGCCCCATACCGTCAAGGGGCGGGTGCGCGCCGGCATGTGGGACCTGGCCCGGCGCAGCGGCGTCCCGGTGGCCGAGGTCCGCGCGAGCGACTTCCTGGGCCACGCGTCGGTGGGCTACTTCAATCTCTTCGTGCTGCCGGCGCTGCTGAAGGGTGAGGAGAGTGTCTTTCCCGGCGACCTCGACGCCGCGCACAGCTGGAGCTTCACGCTGGACGTCGCGGCCACGCTGGCCGCGGCGGCGACATCGCAGCAGTCCTGGGGCCGGGCCTGGCATGTACCGTCCAGCACGGCCTGYGTGCGCGAGCTGGCCAACGCCACCGCCCGCCTGGCGAAGCTGGGCGCACCCAGGCTGCGGCGCATGACGGCCGAGGAGCTGCGGCAGGCGGCCGAGGCTGACACCATGATGGCGGAGGTGGCCGAGATGGTCTACCTGTTCGAGCGCCCGTTCCTGCTGGATGCCAGCGAGACGCAACGCCTGCTGGGCGTGTCAGCCACGCCGCTGGAGCAGGTGCTGGCCGACAACCTGGGGCCCTGCTAGACCAGGCGCCTGCGGAGACAATAGGGGCATGAGCACCCCGCCCCGTCCTCCGCAGCAATACGAAGATTTCATGCGCCATGTGTTCGAGCATGGCGTGCAGAAAAGCGATCGCACCGGCACCGGCACGCGCAGCGTGTTCGGCCACCAGATGCGCTTCGACCTGGCTCTGGGCTTCCCGCTGGTCACCACGAAGAAGGTGCACCTGAAGTCGATCGTGCTGGAGCTGCTGTGGTTCCTGCGCGGCGACAGCAACGCCCGCTGGCTGCAGGAACGCGGCGTGACGATCTGGAACGAGTGGGCGCGCGAGGATGGCGACCTCGGGCCGGTCTATGGCGTGCAGTGGCGCTCCTGGCCGACGCCGGACGGTGGCCACATCGACCAGATCGCCGAGGTCGTGAAGCAGCTGAAAAACAACCCCGACTCACGCCGCATCATCGTCAGTGCCTGGAACGTGGCCGAGCTGTCCAAGATGGCGCTGATGCCCTGCCATGCGTTTTTCCAGTTCTACGTGGCGAACGGGAAACTGAGCTGCCAGCTCTACCAGCGCAGCGCCGACATCTTCCTGGGCGTGCCCTTCAATATTGCGTCATACGCGCTGCTGACGATGATGCTGGCTCAGCAGTGCGACCTTGCCTTGGGCGACTTCATCTGGACCGGTGGCGACYGCCACATCTACGACAACCACGTCGAGCAGGTGCAGACCCAGCTCGCCCGCGAGCCGCGGCCTTACCCGACGATGACAATCAAGCGCCGGCCGGCGTCGATCTTCGACTACGCGTTCGAGGACTTCGAGCTGAGCGGCTACGACCCGCATCCGGCGATCAAGGCGCCGGTGGCGGTATGAGCAAGATCACGTTGGTGGCAGCCGTTGCGAAAGACGGCGCGATCGGGCGCAACAACGCGCTGCTCTGGCACCTCCCCGAAGACATGGTGCATTTCAAGGCGCTGACCCTGGGCAAGCCCGTCGTCATGGRCCGCAAGACCTGGGACTCCATACCCCCGAAGTTCCGTCCACTCCCGGGCCGCCGCAATCTCGTCATCAGCCGTTCGGGGGCCGAACTGCCCGGTGCCGAGGTGTTTGCGAGCCTGAATGCCGCGCTGGCCGCCTGCCAGGACGCGCCCGAGGCCTGCGTCATCGGCGGCGGCGAGATCTACGCGCTGGCCTTGCCGCTGGCTGACAAGCTGGCGCTGACCGAGGTGGATGCCGTCTTCCCGGATGCGGACCGGCATTTCCCGGCCTGGCCGCGAGACCAATTCATCGAAGACCGACGCGAGCCGCACACCGGCGCCAACGGTCTTCGTTTCGATTTTGTTGACTACGTTCTCAAGGAGTAACCCCACATGTCCGGACACGGCTTCCACGTCCACGGCCCGCACGAGCACGAGCTGGAGCATGCGGCCCAGCACGATGCCAAGGGCTTTGCCGGCCAATTGGCCGTCATCACCGCCATCCTGGCCACCCTCGGGGCCGGCTTCTCCTACATGGGCGGTGCGACGCAGGCCAATGCCGGCATCCTGAAAAACGACGCGGCCATCAAGAAGACCGAGGCCGGCAACCAGTGGAACTACTACCAGTCCAAGAGCAGCAAACAGAACCTCGCGGAGCTCGCGCTGGAGCTGAGCCCTAGCGAAGAAGCCAAGACCAAGTACCGCGACAAGGTTGCTCGCTACGAGAAGGAAAAGGCCGAGATCAAGGAGAAGGCCGAGGCGCTGGAAGCCGAGTCCAAGCATTTCGACGAGAAGAGCGAGGCGCAGCTGCACATGCATCACCGCTGGGCCCAGGCGACGACCGCGCTGCAGGTATCCATCGCGCTGGCCGCCATCGCGCTGCTGACCAAGCGCCGCTGGATGGAATGGGCCACCATCGCCGCGGGCGGCATCGGCATCGTGCTGGGTGGATTGGCCGCGGCGCACATCTGACGCCGCCCCAGGACGCCCGGCATGCTCCACCGCATCGACGAAGAGATCACCTTCCGCAAGCTGGAGATCCTGCTGGCCTTCATGGAGAGCGGCAATCTCGCGCGCGCCGCCGAGCGGCTGGGCATCAGCGCGGTCAGCGTGCACCGGGCACTACATTCGCTGGAGACGGGTACGCGCTGCAGCCTGTTCCGGCTGGAGGGCCGCAACCTGYAGCCCAATGACGCGGCCCACGCACTGGCCGACGTGGCCCGCGAGGTGCTGCAGGCCATGGCCCACGGCATCCGCTCGACGCGCGAGATCGCCGGCTACGCGGCCGACCGCATCCGCATCGGCTCGCTGTACTCGCTGACCAGCGGCACCGTGCCGGCCCTCATCATGGCGCTGCGCCTGCGCAAGCCCGACATCCAGACCGAGCTCGTGCTGGGCTCCAACAGCGACCTGCTGCGCAAGCTGCGTGACGGCGCCGTGGACGCGACGGTGATGGGCTTTCCCGAGGGCGCGGCCGACGTCGAATCGCAGCTGCTGTTCGAGGACGAGATCTTCTTCGCCGCACCCGCCGACTCGGCCTACGCCCGCCAGACCGAGGTGGACTTGGGCGCCTGCGCGGACGAGCGTTTCGTGTCGCTGAACGAAGGCTATGTGACGCGCGACCGCTTCGTCGAAGCCTTCCAGGTGGCGGGCTTCGAGCCCAACGTCGTCATGACCACCAGCGACATCTTCTCGCTGATGAACCTGGTGGGCGGCGGCATCGGCTGCACGCTGCTGCCCGGGCGCGTGCGCGGCGTGCTGCCGCGCAGCGTCTGCCTCGTGCCGCTGGCGGCGCGCTATCAGATGCGGCAGAAGATCAGCGTCGTCTTCCTGCGCACGCGGGAGCGTGACCCCAACCTGCTGTCGCTGCTGGCCGCCTGCCGCAGCCACACGGCGGAACTGGAAGCCAACCTCCCGCCGCCGTTGACGCCGGGGCACGGTGGGTAGGGACTACCGCCCACCGAGACGGCACGCTTCTCAAGAACCTTCGATCAATCGACCAGCGCCTGCAGCGCCTTCAGGTCCAGCTGCTGCAGCACGCGCTGCATCGGTTCGGTGAAGATGTCGCCGCCATTCACGGCCACCTTCAGCATCTGCGGCCGGCCAGGGTGGCTGCGGTCCCATGGAAAATCCGGGTCGGGCTTGACCAAGCGCGGGTAGCGGTCCAGCGGCACAGCGGCGTCGTGCAGCCCGTTCAGGCCCAGCAGCGCAGGCGCAGCCAGTTGCTGCGGCGACAGGCCGGCGCGCCAGGCCTCGACGCGGCGAAGCATGGTCTGCAGCGGGTTGGCGTCGACACCGGCGGCTGCCTTGCGGCGGGCCGTGCGTGCCTCGGCTTCGCGGGTGGCTCGCAGTTGGTCGCGCAACTCGACAGTCATCTTTTCGGCCGCGGCCGGGTCCACCTTGCGCAGGCCGGCGGTCACCTTCTGCACCTGGGCTTCGTCAAAGGCCTCGCGCGCRGCAGTGTCGCCCTCGGCCGGCAGGCCCGCGCGGGCGCTGCTGTCCTCCTGCATGCGGCGCTTCAGGTCGCGCAGCGTGAAGTCCACGTACTCGGCGGTGGTCACCGCCACCCAGGGCAGGCGGCCACCGCGCGTGAACACCAGCTGATGGCCGCCGTACAGCGTGTAGCTGTTGAGTTGCCCGGTGGCGGGCAGCTCTCGCCAGGCCTGCAGCTGTTCGTCGCGCAACTCGGCATGGGGCGACTCGAAGAAGCTGGTGGGCGCGTTGATGGCCACCACCACCGCGGCCATCGGCCCGAGACGGTCGGCCTTTGGGTTGACGTCGCAGCGGCCGGGCAGCCACATGCTTTCGCGGTGGTCGCGCAGCAGCAGGCTGCCGCTGCGCGCGGGTGCGTCCCATTGGCCACCCACCTGCCAGCTGCTGCGCAGCCGCGTGCGCGGCAGCTCGTGCAGTTCCCGCTGGGCATGGAGGATCGCGTTGACCCGTTGCAGCGCCTGCCGCATCGGGGCGACGGCGGGGTCGGTGACGCGGCGCTGGTCCGCCGTGGTGGGGTGCTCCGCATCCACCCAGCAGTCGATGGCAGCGGCGGCGGGCGGCGGCACGGCCAGCAGCGCCAACGTGCTCATCGCGGCAGCAGCGCGCGGCAAGGTGTCGTTCAGGAACAGGCGCAGGGCCTTGGTGACTGGCATCTGAAGGTCGAAGCGGAATGAGGGATTCATGGTCGACGGATGGCGATAGCGAGGCGCCAGTGTTGCGACCCGCCAGGGCGCTGTCATCGCTCTGAAGAGCCATCGCGGCCGTGGCATGCATGGCTCTCCGATGACTGCCGCCATGGCCTGTCGGGCGGATGGCAGCCGCGCACCCGGTCGGCACAGTGCCGCCACCCCAATCGACCGGAGTCCACATGACCACCACTGCTTCCCGTTTCCCCCTCTCCCTGCTGATCGCCGCTGCGTTGACCGCCTGTGGCGGTGGCGGCACCGATGCCGCCACCGGCAGCCCGGCCCCCACGCCGCAAACGCCGACGCCCMCCACACCGCCGCCCGCCGCAGCTGGGTTCAGCTTCACGCTGGACACGAGCAAGGCCATCGTCTGGCAGGGCCAGCAGGCCAGCGTCGCCGTCGCCGTGCAGCGCGATGCCGGCTTCACGGACGCCATCCAGTTCAGCGCCGAAGACATGCCCGCCGGCGCAACGACCGCAGCGCTCAGCGTGCCCGCCGGCAGCAACGCCGGCACGCTGACGCTGCAGGCCGCCACCACGGCACCGCACTCGCTGCCGACCAGCGTCACGATCAAGGGCGCTGGCGGCACGGCCAACGCCAGCAAGCCCCTGACGGTGACGGTGCGCGGCCAGGCGGGTGACATCGACACCAGCTTCGGCGGTGGCACGCTGGTGACGCCGGGCGGCATCACCGACGACTACGTGCGCGGCGTGACGGTGCAGGCCGACGGCAAGGCCGTCGTGGCCGGCTTCGGCGTCTTCGGCTCCACCACCGGCACGGACTTCATGGTGGTGCGCCACCTGCGCGACGGCGGCCTGGATCCGAGCTTCGGCAACGGCGGCAAGGTCAGCACCGCGTTCAACAACGGTGGCCGCAGCGATGAGGCCCAGGCCGTGGCCGTGCAGGCCGACGGCAAGATCCTCGTCGCCGGCAGCAGCGACCAGGGCGCCAGCGGCTATGACTTCGCGCTGGCCCGCTACAACGCCGACGGCACGCTGGACACGACCTTCGGCAGCGGCGGCCGCGTGACGACCTCCTTCGGCAACGGCGCCGACAAGGCCTACGCCCTGCTGCTGCAGCCCGACGGCAAGATCGTCCTCGGCGGCGACAGCAGCCAGGGCGCCAACGGCAGCGACTTCGCAATGGCCCGCTACAACGCCGACGGTAGCCTCGACGCCAGCTTCGGCAACGGCGGCAAGGTGCTGACCGCCATCGGCAGCGACGGCGCGCGCGAGACCATCTATGCGCTGGCGCTGCAGACCGCGGCGGGCGTGTCGCGCATCGTCGCCGCCGGCGGCGAGGGAGACTTCATCGCCGCCGCCTACCGCGCCGACGGCACGCTGGATGCCGGCTTTGGCACCGCCGGCATCGTGCGCAGCCTGTTCGGCAGCATCACCGGCGCCGCTCGCGGCGTCGTCGTCACGGCCGACGGCAAGCTAGTGCTGGCCGGCCACCGCGACCACGATTTCGCCGCCGTGCGCCTGCTGCCCAACGGCGGCATGGATGCCAGCTTCGGCACCGGGGGCCGTGCCGTCGTCGCGGTCAGCGCCGACAACTGGGACGAAGCCACCGCCCTCGTGCAGCAGGCCGATGGCCGGCTGCTGCTCGGCGGCTGGATGTACACCGGCAACAGCTCCAGCGCCGACACCGTGCTGCTGCGGCTGAACAGCGACGGCAGCCGCGACACCGGCTTCTCCCCCAACGGCATCCGCGTCACCGCGGTGGCCAGCGGCATCCGCACCGACAGCGGCCGCGCCTTGGCCCTGCAGCCCGACGAGCGCGTGCCCACGGTGCGCGTGCTGCAGGCCGGCGAAGCCAGCGGCAACAGCGACCTCGACGTCGTGCTGATGCGCCACTGGCTCTGAGCCCCGACGCGCCGCCGCAACCTTACTGGAGCCCTCATGTTCTCGTCTCGACGCCTGGCACCCCTGTGTGCCGCCCTGTTCATCCTCGCCGGCTGCGGCGGTGGTTCCGACCCGGCCACGCCCGGAAATCCGGGCACGCCCACAATCCCGCCCACCCCGTCCACACCGGCCCCCGACGCGCAGATGTCGGCGCTGTCCGGCTCGGCGCAACACGCCACCGTCTCCTGGACCGGCGGCAATGCGGGTACCGCCTGGCGCCTGGAGCGCCGCCGCGAAGACGGTGGCGACTACGCCCTCGTCGCCGAGGTGGACAGCGGCGCGGGCCTCTGGCTGGACAGTGGGCTCGGTGCCGACACCGCTTACACCTATCGCCTCAGTCGCGCCGACGGCAGCGTGCTGGCCACGGCAACCGCCCGCACCGGCAGCGAGGCGGTGCTGACGACCGCGGCCCCGACGGCCGTGGGCGCGGGCATCCCGCTGCCCTACAAGCCGACGACAACCAGCCTGCGCCTGGCGGACGGCAGCCTGCAGCTCGACCTCCCCGCCGGCAGCCTGAGCCAGGCCGGCACCGCGACACTGCAGCCCGTCACCAATCCGCTGGCCGACGGCATCGGCCCGGGGTTGAGCTTCAGCCTGCCCGAGCGCCCGGCCCGCACGCTGACGCTGTCGATGCGTTACGGCGCCGACGAGGACGTCGACGAGGTGCTGCAGGACCGCATCGCGCTGCGCCAGGCCGATGGCAGCTGGTGGCTGCTGCCGTTGGCTGCCCATGACGAGGGCCAGCGCCTGTTGCAGGTCAGCCTGCCGCCCAGCCTGTGGGTGGAGGAGCAGCCCGCGGCGTCCGCGCAGCTGGCTCGTGCGGCGGCCACCTCGGTACGCGGCGTCAAGGGCCAGTTTGTGCGCGTGAAGGCGCACAAGCTCGTGCCCGCCTCGGCCAGCGTGCGTACCCTCGGCAGCCAGCGCTTCGTGCCCGTCAGCATCTATGTGATGCGCGGCAGCCAGCCCTGTGAGACGCAGACTGGCGAGGAGTTCTGCCTGCCCACGCCGGTGCTGCGCGACGTGCAGGTGCCGGTGCTGAACACCAAGGCCGGCTTCCAGCGCCAGTGGACGCTGGAAGGCAGCACGACGCCCGCCGCCACCTTGGGCACGCTGGCCACCGAGCCCCAAGCCGGCATGGTCTACACCGCGCCRGCCCTGGTACCGGCCACCAATCCGCTCACGCTGCGCTTCAGCAGCATCAACAACAGCAACGGGCGCCGCCTGGCGTTGAGCGCGAAGATCCGCGTCACCGAAGATGCCTGGGTCGGCAAGCTGGAGGCCTTCGTCGGCGATCTCGGGGCGGGCCACAAGTACAACCTCGACACGCGTTGGACCCTTGATGCCGCGCTGAGCACCGCGACCCGCCGCGTCTACCACCCCACCGGCAATKCCGAGCACCTCTACACGGTGGTGGATCCAGTCTGCCAGCACACGGTCACGCCCACGCACATCCCGCTCGCGCAGGCCCAGGCCACCGGCCAGCTCATCGTCGATGAATCCACCAGCCCGGCGCGCTACAAGCTGGACCTGGCCACGCTGTGGAATTCGACGATGACCGTCAGCTGCCCGACCGGCAGCACCAGCGCGCCGACCAAAGCCGGGCATGTGTGGACCGCCGAGGGCGTCGTCACGCAAGGCCGCATCGCGGGCTCCGACAACGGTCTGGGCGAGCGCAGCTGGGCACTGGGGCGCCCGCAGTGAAATCGTTCGTCGCGTTCAGGGTTTACCCAGAATCGTTGCGGTCGGCGTAAACGTCGGCCGGCGAGGTTGATTGATCGTCCCGAGGGCCGCTCCCACACTGCGGCCGCATACCGCCACTGAATGGCGGACCTGGAGACATCAAGTGACCCTCAATCGCCGTCAATGGCTGGCCGCCACCGCTGGCACCACCACCTCCCTCTGGCTGCCCAGCGCCCACGCCCAGGCGGGCGCGCTGAAGATCTCGCACCAGTTCCCCAGCGGCACGCTCACCGAGGGCGACTTCCGCGACCGCTTGTGCCGCAAGTTCGCCGCCGAGGTGGAGAAGCGCAGCAGCGGCGCATTGAAGGCCTCGGTCTACCCGGGCTCGTCGCTGATGAAGACCAATGCCCAGTTCTCGGCCCTGCGCAAGGGCGCGCTGGACATGAGCCTGGTGCCGCTGTCCTATGCCGGCGGCGAGGTGGCCGAGACCAATGCCGGGCTGATGCCGGCCCTGGTGCCCAGCTACGAGCAGGGCGCGGCGTGGAAGACGGCGGAGGTGGGCAAGCTGTTGTCCAAGGTGCTGGACGACAAGGGCGTCCTCATCGTCAGCTGGGTCTGGCAGGCCGGCGGCGTGGCCAGCCGGGCACGGCCGCTGGTGACGCCGGACGACGCCAAGGGCCTGAAGGTGCGCGGCGGCAGCCGCGAGATGGACATGATGCTGAAACAGGCCGGCGCCTCGGTCATCACGCTGCCGTCCAATGAGATCTATGCCGCCATGCAGACCGGCGCCATGGACGCGGCCATGACCTCGTCCACCAGCTTCATCTCCTTCAAGCTCGAAGAGATCGCCAAGCACCTGACCTCGGGCCGGCAGCGCACCTACTGGTTCATGTTCGAGCCGCTGATGATCTCCAAGGAGGTCTTCAACAAGCTGCCCAAGGCCCAGCAGGACATCGTCATGGCCGTCGGCGCCGAGCTGGAAGTCTTTGCCCGCGATGCCGCCAAGGCTGACGACCAGGCCGCCGCCGCAATCTACGCCAAGGCCGGCGCCAAGGTCTACGACATGGACGAGCCGACGTTGAAGAAGTGGCAGGCCATCGCACGCGACACCGCGTGGAAGGACTTCGGCGAGAAGAACGAATCCTGCGCCGCCATCCTCAAGGCCGCTCAGAAGCTGCTGTGAGCACGCCATGAGTCACGGATTCGAAATGGGACCGGCGGCGGTCGCCGGCATCGACCCAGACACGCCCGCCCTGCTGCGCCCCATCGCGCGCGGCTTGAACTTCATCAACCACGCCATGGTCGTGCTCGGCATGCTGGCCCTGCTGGTGGCGTCCTGCGTGCTGACCTACAGCGTCGTGTCGCGCTATGTGATGAAGGCGTCGACGGATTGGCAGGACGAGGCGGCGGTTTTCTGCCTGGTCGGCGCCACCTTCCTGTGYGGCGCCTTCGTGCAGTCGCTGCGCGGCCACGTCGGCATCGAGGCCATCGCCGGCCTGCTGCCCCGCGCCGTGAACCGCCTGCGCCTGATGCTCGTGGACCTGATGGGCACCGCCTTCTGCGCCTTCTTCGCCTGGAAGTCGTGGACGCTGTTCCACGAGGCCTGGGTCGACGGCCAGACCACCTCGTCTTCCTGGGCGCCGCCGCTGTCGATTCCCTACGGCCTGATGTCCGTGGGCATGACGCTGCTGAGCCTGCAGCTGCTGGTGCAGCTCACGGCGCGCGTGAACGGCCTCTTCAAATCCAATTCAGGAGTCGCAGCATGAGCATGCTCGTCCTCGGCTCGCTGTTCGGCGTCGTCACGCTGCTGTTCATGTTCTCGGGCGCGCCGATCGCGTTCGCGCTCGGCAGCGTCGCGGTGCTGTTCATGGCCATCTTTATGCCGGCCTCGGCGCTGGACACGGTCACGCAGAACGTCTACGAGGAGATGGCCAGCATCACGCTGCTGTCCATTCCCCTCTTCATCTTGAAGGGCGCGGCCATCGGCAAGTCACGCGCCGGCCAGGACCTCTACGCCGCCATGCATGTGTGGATGGGCCGCATCCCCGGCGGCCTGGGTATTGCCAATGTGTTCGCCTGCGCGCTGTTCGCGGCCATGGCCGGCTCCAGCCCGGCCACCTGCTCGGCCATCGGCAGCGCCGGCATCCCGGAGATGCGCAAGCGCGGCTACTCGCCCGGCTTTGCGGCCGGCATCATCGCTGCCGGCGGCACCCTGGGCATCCTGCTGCCGCCGTCCATCACGATGATCCTGTACGCAGTGGCGGCCGAGCAGTCGCTGGGCCGGCTGTTCCTGGCCGGCATCATGCCGGGCGTGCTGCTGGTGGCGCTGTTCGCCGGCTACGCGGCGCTGCGCTACCGCAAGGAGTACGCGCTGGCCGAGGCCGAATACAAGCGCACCGGTGCCGCCTCGGCGCTGCTGGCCAACGAGACCTTCACCAACCGCCAGAAGTTCGAGATGCTGCCGCGCGTCGTGCCCTTCGTGCTGCTGCTGATCGGCGTCATGGTGGCGCTGTATGGCGGCTTCGCGACACCGTCGGAAACGGCCGGCCTTGGCGCGCTGCTGGCGCTGGCGCTGATCGCCGTCATCTACGGCGTGTGGCGGCCCAAGGACGTGGCGCCCATCCTCCAGTCGACGCTGAAGGAATCGACCATGMTGATGCTCATCATCGGCATGTCGCTGCTGTTCTCCTACGTGATGAGCTATCTGCACATCAGCCAGTCGGCGGCGGAGTGGATCGTCGGCATGCAGCTGTCCAAGTGGGTGCTGCTGGCCGCGGTGCTGCTGATGGTCATCCTGCTGGGCTTCTTCCTACCGCCGGTCAGCATCATCCTGATGACGGCACCCATCATCCTGCCGCCGCTGAAGGCCGCCGGCTTCGACCTGATCTGGTTCGGCATCCTGATGACCATCGTCATGGAGACCGGCCTCATCCACCCACCGGTGGGGCTGAACATCTTTGTCATCAAGAACATCGCGCCCGACATCGACCTGCGCGACATCATCTGGGGCGTGCTGCCCTTCGTCGTGCTGATGTTGCTGGCGGTGCTGCTGATCTGCATCTTCCCGGGCATTGCCACTGCTCTGCCGGACGCGGTCATGGGCGTCGCCGCCAAGGCGCATTGAGGAGCCGGCCATGAATGCTCCCGCCTGGAACCTGCGCGACCGCCAGCGCCGCGAGCGGCTCTCGCGGGCGGCCGAACTCACCGGCGTACAGGGCCGGCGCGTGGCGACCGACGCCATCGTGCCGCTGCTGGAGGCCGTGCTGCAGCCCGGCGACCGTGTCTGCCTGGAAGGCAATAACCAGAAGCAGGCCGACTTCCTCGCCCAGTCGCTCACGCAGGTGGACCCGCAGCGCGTGCGCGACCTGCACATGGTGCAGTCGGTGCTGGCCCTGCCCGAGCACCTGGACGTGTTCGAGAGCGGCATCGCCAAGCGGCTCGACTTCAGCTTCTCCGGCCCGCAGGGTGCGCGCCTGGCCAAGCTGGTCGCGGCGGGTGGCATCGAGATCGGCGCCATCCACACCTACCTGGAACTGTTCGCGCGCTACTTCGTCGACCTGACGCCCAAGGTCGCGCTGGTGGCCGCCCACGCCGCGGATGCGCAAGGCAACCTCTACACCGGCCCCAACACTGAGGACACGCCGGCCATCGTCGAGGCCACGGCCTTCTCGGGCGGCATCGTCATCGCTCAGGTCAACGAGATCGTCGACACGTTGCCGCGCATCGACATCCCGGCCGACTGGGTGGACTTCGTCGTGCAGGCGCCGCGGCCCAACCTTGTCGAGCCGCTGTTCACCCGCGACCCGGCGCAGATCAGCGAGATCCAGGTGCTGATGGCCATGATGGCCATCAAGGGCATCTATGCCGAGTACGGCGTGCAGCGCCTGAACCACGGCATCGGCTTCGACACCGCGGCCATCGAGCTGCTGCTGCCCACCTATGCCGAGTCGCTCGGCCTCAAGGGCAAGATCTGCAAGCACTGGGCGTTGAACCCACACCCGGCGCTCATTCCCGCCATCGAGGCCGGTTGGGTGGAGTCCATCCACTCCTTCGGCTCCGAGCTCGGCATGGAGGACTACATCCGTGCCCGGTCCGACGTCTTCTTCACCGGCACCGACGGCAGCCTGCGCAGCAACCGCGCCTTCTGCCAGGCCGCCGGCCATTACGCCTGCGACCTCTTCATCGGCTCCACGCTGCAGATCGACCTGCAGGGCAACAGCTCCACCGCCACGCTGGGCCGCATCACCGGCTTTGGTGGCGCGCCCAATATGGGCGCCGACGCGCGCGGCCGCCGCCACRCCAGCCCCGCGTGGCTGAAGGCCGGTGCCGAGGCCCGTGCGGGAAGGCAAGGCGCCGCCGGCACGCCTCGTGGCCAGAAGCTGGTGGTGCAGATGGTGGAGACCTTCCGCGAACACATGCAGCCCGCCTTCGTCGAACGACTCGACGCGTGGACACTGCAGGAGCAGGCCGGCATGGCCCTGCCGCCCATCATGATCTACGGCGACGACGTCAGCCACATCCTGACCGAGGAAGGCATCGCCAACCTGCTGCTGTGCCGCAGCGACGAGGAGCGCGAGCAGGCCATCCGCGGCGTGGCGGGCTACACGGCGGTGGGTCTGGCGCGGGATGCGCGCATGGTCGAGAACCTGCGCGACCGTGGTGTCATCAAGCGGCCTGCCGACCTCGGCATCGATCCGCGCGACGCCACGCGCAACCTGCTGGCCGCGCGCAGCATGCGCGACCTCGTGCGCGCCTCGGGTGGCCTGTACAGCCCGCCCAAGCGTTTCCGCAACTGGTGAGGACAAGATGACCACCCCTGGCCTCGAAACCCTGGACTACGCCTTCACCGGCACACGGCCCGCCGGCAGCTTCACGCCGGTGCTGGTCGGCGTCGTCGGCTCCGGCAACCTCGAAGTGCTGCTGGAGCCCGCGGCCGGCAGCGACTGCCGCATCCACATCGAAACCTCGGCGCGCGGCTTCGGCACCATCTGGTCGGCCGTCGTCAGCGACTTCCACCAGCGCCACCAGCTCGCCGGCGTGCAGCTGTCCATCCACGACATGGGCGCCACGCCCGCCGTCGTCAGCCTGCGGCTGGACCAGGCCGCGCAGGAGCTGCAGCCGTGATGTCCTATGCGGAATGCTCGGCACGCGAGCGCCTGGCCCTGGTCGTCGATACCGGCAGCTTCTACGAGTGGCTGCCGCCCGCGATGCGGCTGACCAGCCCCCACCTGGCGCAGCTTGGCGTGCCCTCCTCTTTCGACGACGGCGTGGCCATTGGCCGCGCAACGCTGGCTGGTCAGGAGATCTTCGTCGCCGCGCAGGAAGGCCAGTTCATGGGCGGCGGCGTCGGCGAAGTGCATGGCGCCAAGCTCGTCGGCCTGCTGAAGCGCGCGCTGCGCGACCAGCCACGGGCCGTGCTGCTGCTGGCCGAGTCGGGTGGCGTGCGCCTGCACGAAGCCAACGCCGGGCTCATCGCTGTCTCCGAGGTGATGCGCGCGCTGCTTGATGTGCGCGCGGCAGGCATCCCGGTCATCGTGCTGATCGGCGGCGCCAATGGCTGCTTCGGCGGCATGGGCATCGTCGCGCGCTGCGCCGACCACATCGTCATGAGCGACCTGGGGCGCCTGGCCATGTCCGGCCCCGAAGTCATCGAGGCTTCGCATGGCGTCGAGGAGTTCGACTCACGCGACCGAGCGCTGGTGTGGCGCACGACCGGCGGCAAGCACCGCTGGCTGAGTGGCGACTGCGACGTGCTGGTGGAAGACGACGTGGCCGAGTTCCGCGCGGCAGCCATTGCGGCGCTGGATTCGGGGCGGCCGGTCACGCTGGAACTGCTGGAAGCCGAGCACGCGCGGCTGAGTGCGCGGCTCACTTTCGACGGCTCCGAAGCCATTGCGTTGTGGGCTTCGCTCGGCGTGCAGAGCGCCTCCCACGTGCCCGACCTCGACGTGGCCGGTGTGCTGGCCCTGGGAGCCCGCTGATGGACTGGCAGACGCTTGCAACCCAACTCTTCGGCGCCGATCACGGCATCACGCGCGACGGTGATTTCCTGCGCGGCGAGGTCGAGTTCGACGGCGAGCCCATCGCCGTCATCGGCACCACCAACCACGCACCCATCGGCGTGCAGCTCGCGCTGACCCAGGCCCGCGCAGTGCTGGACACGATGGCCCAGCACCCCGGCCGCGCCATCCTGCTGCTGATCGACACCCAAGGCCAGCAGCTGCGCCGCCGCGACGAGCTGCTGGGCATCAACCGCGCGATGGCCCATCTGGGCATGACGATCGACCTCGCCCGCCGGCGCGGCCACCGCGTGCTGGGCCTCGTCTACGACCAAGCCTTGTCCGGCGGCTTCATCACCTCGGGCCTCATCGCCGACGCCTGCGACGCACTGCCCGAGGCCGAGATCCGCGTCATGCGCCTGCCGGCCATGGCGCGCGTGACCAAGCTGCCCGAGGCGTTGCTGGCGCAACTGTCCGAATCCAATCCGGTGTTCGCGCCCGGCGTGGACAACTACGTCGCCATGGGCGGCGTGCGCCGGCTCTGGCAGGGCGACCTGGCCCAGGCCCTGCGCGAGGCGCTGGCGGATGCGCCGACCGATGACCGGCGTGCTGAAGATGGCGCCGCGCGCGGCGGGCGGCAGATGGCCGCAGCGGTCGCGCAGCGGGTGCTCGACGCCGCCTGAACCATGGCCGCGCTACATCGCCACCAGATCGCCTGGCTGTCGGCCGTGGGCTGGCAGGGCCTGCTCGGCGGCAGTTGGGACGCCGAAGCCCTCGACTGCCTGGGTCACTGGGCTGCGCGAGGCCTGCCCCTCGTCGTCACGCGCCAACGCGACGACGACGGCATTGCGTTGGGCCTGTG